>CAZOYL010000007.1:0-40017 GCA_964584035.1 uncultured Gemmatimonadota bacterium
CGATGGCGCCCTTTGAGAGAAGAACGGACTTTATCTCGGCGATAAGAGGAGTGACCTCTCCCACCGCTTTTTCCAAATCATTGTCCAGCAATAACAAAAGTTGATCCAAGTGGCTAATTTCTTTTAAGCTATTTAATTTAACGATTTTCGAATTTGATGTCAAGGGAATTTTCACCTGCCCGTAAGCCCAGGCCGTGGAGATGGACAGGTCCGGCTTCACCACCACCAGCCAGAAATCGGTGCGCATTCGCAGGGGAGTGAGGATCTCTCCACGCCCCCGGGCCAGAGCCGTTCCGCCGTGCAGAAAAAAGGGCACATCGGAGCCCAGACGGGCGGCCATATGAGCGAGCTTTTGGTCGGATAACGATAAATTCCACAGCTGGTTCAACCCAAGCAGCGTTGCCGCGGCATCGCTGCTTCCGCCTCCCAGGCCGGCGGCCGGAGGGATCCGTTTGCGGATCACGATACGGCAGCCTTCCCCGTGGGAGGTTTCTTCCTGAACCATTCGAGCCGTCCGGTGGGCCAGATTCTCCGGTCCGGAGGGCACCTCCGGGTGGTCGCAGCGGACCTCGATGGTCTCGTTCGGCAGGCGGGTGATCTCGATCCGATCGCGCAGGTCAACGGCCTGCAGGATGGTCTCGATATCATGGAACCCGTCGGGGCGCTTGCGCAGTACCCGCAACCCCAAGTTGACCTTGGCGCAGGCTGTCAGTATGATGGTGTTCACGATAGGTCCTGATGAAAGCAGGATCAGCTCGGGCGGGCCTTCGCGGGTGAGGTTTATTCCTGATAGGGGGGCCAGAGATAGGGTCTTTTATAGAATCCCGGGGGACAGCGCAGGTCGGCGATCTTCTTGATGACCCGGGCGGGATTCCCGGCCACGACGGTATCCGGGGGCACATCTTTCACCACCACGGAACCGGCTCCCACGAGGGAATTTTTTCCGATGACGACGCCGGGAAGCACCGTCACGTTGGCGCCGATCCGGGCCAGCGTCTCCACCCGGGCGCCGCCGAGGCATTCTTTATAACGGGGACAGTTCATCGGATGGGGATCGTCGGTGAAAACGGTATTGGGGCCGATGAAGACATCGTCGCCCACGGTAACCATCTCCAGAAAACATCCGCTGTGTATGCGAACACGGTTGCCGATCGTGTTGTCGAATTCGAGAATGGCGTGGGTACCCACGCTGACTCCGTCGCCGATACGGTTGTTCTCTCTGATGGAGGCGCCCTGACCGGTCTGGAACCGGTCGCCGATGTGATTGCCGGCATAGATGGTCGTGAAAGGCCTGACGACAGCCCCCTGGCCGATGACCACCGGCAGCTCTCCCTCCGCGGCTCCTCGCGGCGGCTGCCCGATGATGGAAGGTCCGTGGATCACCGATCCCGGACCGATCCGGACCCCGGGATAGATACGGCAGTGATCCTCGATCTGAACCCCGGGAAAATGGTTTTCTGTCATCGCTCGATCGTCTCTACCTGTCCGCTATGTTCGATAGATTTTTGGGCGGCTTCGAGAGCTCGGACGACCCGCAGTCCGCTTTCACCATCCGTTTTGGGTTTCTGACCGGTGGTGATGCAATCGTGGAAGTGGGACACCTCAACGCCGAGAGGCTCATAGTTGTCTAATTTCGGGGAAACGATGTCTCCGGCCCGGTAGCTGAGCTGAAACTCTCCGAACGAACCGGGTTCTTTATAATCGACGCCTTTATCGTAAATCTTGACTTTTTCCATCACCTCGGTATCGTCATAGACCAGCATCTTCTCACTGCCGATGACGGCCGTGCGCCGCAGCTTACTGGGGGCCAGCCAGCTGACTTCGATGTGGGCGATACAGCTGGAGGGGAACTCCATATTGATGAAGGCAACATCCGGAATACCTTTTTGAACGTAATCCCGGCCGATGGCGGTGATCCTCAGAGGAGCCGATTTCAGCCAGGAAAAAAGAATGGAAAAGTCGTGGGAAGCCAGATCCCAGATGACGCTGACATCCTTTCGGTGCAGGCCCAGATTCACGCGTGAGGAGCTAACGAAGTAGATCTCGCCCAGCTGGCCGGAGGAGATCAGCTCTCCGATCTTGATCACCGGAGGGCTGTATTCGAAGGTGTGTCCCACCATCAGGGTCAGCCCCCGGTCAGCGGCCACCCCGATCAGCTCTTCGGCCTCCGCCGAGCTGGCGGTGAAGGGTTTTTCCACGAAGACATGCTTGCCGGCCTGAAGCGCATCCCGGGCCAGCTGGTAATGGGTGTTGACCGGCGTGGCAATGGCGATGGCCTCTGTCTTATCGAGAACTTCCTGGAAATGCGTGGTGATCTCTATGGCGGGGAAATTCCCCTGGGCTCGCTCCAGCTTGGCCTCGTCCAGGTCGCAGCCGATTACCTTGTGGTATCCCTTATCGCTGAGGAAATTCCGTATCAAATTCGGGCCCCAGTAGCCGCAACCCACCACGCCCACATCGATCCGTTTGCTCATGTTAAAACAACTCCCATGTTATGTCTCACAGGGCTCCTTTACCGGAGAAGGCCGCCGGAATCGTCTTCAGCATCAGCTGAAAATCGAACAGCAGCGACCAGTGCTCCACGTAGTAAAGATCAAGCATGACCATGTCGTCGAAGCCCACCGTACTTCTGGCGGTGACCTGCCACAACCCGGTGATGCCCGGTTTTACCTGCAGACGTTTGTTGTGCCATTCTTTATACAGTTCAGCCTCATAGGGCAGCGGGGGTCGAGGTCCCACCAGGCTCATATCGCCGCGGACGACGTTGATCAGTTGCGGCAGCTCATCGATGCTGAGTTTGCGAAGGTATTTGCCCACCCGGGTGATCCGGGGATCGTTGTCCAGCTTGAACAGATGGTCGCCATTCTGAGCTTTACCGGCAGTGTGGTTGTTGGCGATGAACTCTTTGGAGTACTGCCGGTGGATATCATCGTCCTGGTGGTCCACCATGGTGCGCAGCTTGTAGATGGTGAAGGAACGACCATGGTGCCCCAGCCGCCTCTGGCGGAACAGGATCGGACCGGGCGAATCTACTTTGATGAGCAGGGCCGCCGCGGCCAGCATCGGCATGGTCAGGATCAATCCCAGCGAGCCGATCACCAGATCGATGGCCCGCTTGAGGACCAGGTTGACCTCTGAAAAACTTTTGGGCTGGATGGTGACGGTGGGAACTCCGTCGATCTTTCCGGAGGGAGAGTGCTGGCAGACCACATCGAGAAGCTCCGAGGTCAGGGTGACCGGAAGGCGGGTGGCCTTGCAGGTGTCGATCAGGCTGATCAGCTCACCATGAGTCAGGGATGGAGCCCCCAGAAAGATCTCGCCCACATCGTATGTCTTGACCACCTCGGCAATGTCGTCGGTGCAGCCGAGAACCCGCATGTTCGCTGCGCTGATGGCCGCCGGAGGGGTATTCTCGATGAAGCCGATCACATCCAGGCCCAGGGACGGGCACTCGGTGATATGTTTGGCCAGCTGACGTCCCCGGTCTCCGGTTCCCACGATGAGGGCTCTCCGCCCCGCTCCCTTTCCTCCGAATAACGGAAAAATCAGTTTACTGAAGAACAGTCCTCTCCACAGCAGCGTGAATCCCAGGCTGATGAGAAAACCGAAACCGATGAACAACCGGCTCTGCAGGTGAGCGTGGGCCTTGAGGATAAAGACCAGAGTCAACAGCAGGATGGTGCCGATCACGACCGCCTTGAGAACCCGGAAGAGCTGATCCATGATGGGAAAGAAGTTTCTTTCCCGATAGAGACCATAGCCGGCGAAGATGAACAGCCAGGCTCCGGAGACAAACAGGATCAGCAGCAGATTCCGTTCGCTCAGCCGGGCGGGCGGTCCCAGGAGCCCGGTGCCGAATCGCAGCCACTGGGCGAAAACCAGGGCGCTGAAAATAATGACCCAATCGGCCAGGACCAGAAAAATCTTCCGGATCGTTTTTTGGTTTATCCTTTTCAGGATAACCGTCCTCATTTCGGCGCTCCCGGTTCTTTGCCGGCCCTGTGATTAGCCGGGCTGCCGGCGAAAAGAACTCACAGAAACTCTCTGATGCTCTCCGCCACGTGCCGGATCTGCGGCTCGGTCAGCTCCGGAAACATGGGTAGAGAGAGTACCTCGGCGGCGCAAGCCTCTGCTGCCGGGAAGCTTCCCGGGCGGTAGCCCAGACGGGCATAGGCCTCCTGCTGGTGCAGGGCCAGCGGATAGTGTAAACCGACCGAAACGCCCCGCGAGGCAAGATGGTCGGCCAGCTCATTCCGTCGATTCAATTGAATAATATAGAGATGAAAGACATGTTTTGCAAATTCTTTTTCGGTTGGTGTTTTCACGTCCAGGCCGTGGAGCAGTTCACCGTAAAGCCGGGCGTGATCCCGGCGCTGCGCATTCCAACGGTCGAGATGTTTCAGCTTGACACTCAGGACGGCCGCCTGGATGGTGTCCAGGCGGTAATTGAATCCCTCCCGGGGATGACGGTTCTTTTCCTTTTGACCGTGATTGCTCAACATTCTGACGGTCTCGGCCAGATCCGGGTCGTTCGTCACCACTATTCCGCCGTCGCCGTAAGCACCCAGATTCTTGCCGGGATAGAAACTGAAGCAGCCGATATGGCCCAGGGCGCCGACCTTCTTTCCTTTGTACTCAGCGCCATGAGCCTGGCAGGCGTCCTCGATAACCAGGAGGTCATGGCGCCGGGCGATCTCCATGACAGGGTCCATGTCGGCCGGCTGCCCGTACAGGTGAACGGGCATGATGGCCCGGGTTCGAGTCGTGATGGCCTCCTCGATGCGGCCGGCGTCGATGTTCATGCTGTCCGGCTCCACATCCACGAAAACCGGCCTGGCTCCGGCCAGGGTGATGGCTTCGGTGGTGGCGATAAAGGTGTTGGGCACGGTGATGACCTCATCGCCGGAGCCGATCCCGGCGGCTGCCAGGGCCACGTGAAGGGCGGCGGTGCCGGAGCTGACCCCGATGGCGTGGTCGGTCCGGCAAAACGAGGCAAACTGTTCCTCGAAGGCCTTCAGGCGGGGTCCGCCCACGAACCATCCGCTGGAGACCACCTTTCCGATGGCGTGATCGATCTCATTGTGAATCTGGGAATATTGTGCTTTTAGATCGACGAAGGGAATGTTCATCTGGAATCCTTTCTTGGAAGGAACTTCGGCATAATGATAGGGTACATTTCTTTCTCCTCCGCAGGTATACATACTGGATTAACTATCTGTCATATGGTATCATGCAACAATTCTTCGTAGAGGGCAATCAAAGGTTTGGAAACCTGCTTCCAAGAAAGGGAAAGCACCCTTTCTCGGGCCAGTCTGCCCAGCCGCTCACGTCGCTTCTCGTCACGGATAAGTTCGACGATGGTTCGGGCGAATTCTTCTGTATCGCCGGGTGTGACAAAAACCCCTGCATCCTGCAGGGTGTTTATGCTTTCCCTGAGCGCATAGGAGACGATGGGTTTGCCGAAAATGAGGTACTCAGTGTTCTTGATGAAGGTAGAGTGGTCGTTGAGAAAGGTTTGCGGAGCCGAGTCGACGAAAATGTCCGCAGATGACAACAGCGTATTGATTCGCCCCCGGTCCGCCACGTGTCCGGTAAGAATCACGTTCTGCTGCAGGTTCATATGAGACGTGAGCCTCTGGATTTCGTAGAAAAAGTCCCCTTCCCCGATGATCAGCAAACAGACATCCTTTTTCCCCAAATGATGGACGATTTTGTGCATGACCTTGAGGAGGTTGTCCACGCCGTCCTGTACGTTGATCGCCCCGAGGTAGCAGAGGATGGTTTTTGCCATGTTTCGGATCGCTTCATCCGGATCTACAATCTTCATAATGTTTAAGTCCGGTCCGTTGCGAACCACGAAAACTTTGTTTTCCGGGACCCCGCATCTTTCCATCTCGATCCGTTTGTAGGATTCGTTTGTGGCGATGATGTAATCGGCCGTTCTGCAGGAGACTCTTTCCAGGAGCAGGAGGAAACGGTAGATGATCTTCCGGTTTTCGCCGTATTTAGTCAAAAAAAGGTCCGGTGACAGATCGTGGTGGTCATATACGAACTTCTTGCCGATCATCTTGTAGAAACCGGCGATGAGAAACAGGGTGTCCGGCGGATTGTGCGTGTGCACCACGTCAATTCGATGTCTCAGACATATCCACAATGACAATATAAAGCCAGCCGAGGTGAAATAGAAATATTCAAAACCATATCCAATAGCTGCCTTCGCCACCACTGACAGTCTTTGAATCCATCCGTTCTCAGGTTTTGCCTTCGTCTGCTTTCCGCGACGGAAGAGTTCCACTTTCGGGATCCTGTATATATGGACCCCCTTCCAGTCCTCATGGAGTTTCTCACTTCTGCCCTGGATGGCAATGGCTGCGATCCGGTGTCCACAAGCCATCAGGGTGAGAGCCTCCTGGCTGACTCGGATGTCCGAGGGGAAATTTGATTCGGAGATCATGAGGATATTCATTTCTTTCCCCTGATGTGATGATTGCGGTGCTGGGAGCGGAAAGTCATCGGGAGTTTGTATCTCTCGATGTTTTATTGGTCACATATCAAAGGGTCTTCACGGCGCGAAGAGGATTCAACCCGGTCGGTCACTTTATGGAAGGGCGGTTGGGCCGGCACTGTCCACGGGTGCCGTCAGGATTGGGTCCAGAAGGACGTAGCCCAGTCGAGAATCGTCTTGCCCATCCCAAACGAGAGCGCTGATTTCGCCGGGGTCATTGCTGTCCCACCAGTTTTGCTGGGCCTGCACATCCTGAGGCTGGTCTTTCAGATGGATGTGAGAGCTTCCGTTTTGAATGATATTGTTGAGATGAATGTCAGGATTGTTATATCCGACCAGGTGCAGTCCGTATTGTTGCTGACCGCTGATCTGGTTGGCCTCGATGCGGGGATCGCAGTAATAAAAGAGATAGATGGCATCCTCGTTATCAAGGAACAGGTTGTGCCATACCAGGGGGTCGGACTCCGACTTGGCCAGAAGACCACGCTGATTATAGGAAATAAAATTGTCTCTGATCTCAGGATGTGACTCGGCACAGGCGATGCCTGCCGTGGTGTTCGCCTGGATGGTATTGGCCTGGATGATTCCGGCGGATCCGCCATCGCAGGAGATCCCGCCGTAATTGTCTGTCAATAAGTTTTGGCGAACCTCGGGATCGGAAGAAGAGAAAACCAGACCAAAACTGGAACAGTGGCTGATGGTGTTGTGATAAATGACCGGCGAAACCCGGGAGCAGGCCGCTCCGATGTTTGCGTATTCAATCCTACAGTAGGCGAGGGTATCCGCCGAGTCCTTCCCCGACCCCTCAAGCCTGATGCGGTCCCAATCTCCCGAAGTGTTCGCTATCTCCATGCCCGTTATCCAAATGGAGTCGGTAGCTGTGCCCCTGGCTGTGAGCCTGCCCAGGACATTCAGCCGGAAGTAGCCCTCGAATTTAACGATAGTGCCGGGATCCAAGATCAGTTGAGCTCCGGGCTGGACCGTGACAGACCGGGTGATGAGATAGGGCCCGTCCTCGGAGGTCCAACGCACTTGGCCTGTGAGATCGTTCTCAACTCTGTGAAACAGAGGGAGCTCCCTGGTGGGAGCAACTGTCTGACGCCCTGCGGTTACCGAAACATCTTCGATGATGATGAAGTCGAAAAGGTGCCGCGTGGTATTGCCATCGGTGGCCGAGAGTGTATAAGTCCCAGCGGGGACGGAGGAAAACGAATAATTCCCCGTGCTCGAGGTGGTCACATGCTGACCCAGTTCTTTCAATTGAATCACGATGCCGCTGTGTTCTTCCTGCCCTTCCATAGTGACAACGCCGACTAGAGTCCCCTGGGGGTCGGTGGGGTTTTTCGAGCAGTTGGCTGTGATCATGGACAGAATCAGGAGCCAGAGCATTGCCGGTTTAAGCATGATCATATCCTCAGGGCTGGATATTTCCAAAGGGGTGCATTAAACGTCTGTAATGGAATACCGGATGTCAAGGACAAATTTCCCTTGATGGACTCCTGTGGCAGCACTTGCTGCGTTGTTTTCTTCATCTGTCTCTGAGATGACATCGCAGGGGTCCAGAATGAAATAGAGCCGGTGAATTACCGAAAGCATCCCGCTTATAGCCCTTTTGATGACTCTCGAGCTATCGGGGCCGATACGCTCTATAGTTGACAGATCAATGGCGGTGCCACCGCTGTCAGGATGGCCGTTGAAAAACTGAACGCAGTCGTCCAGATCCTCTGCGACGGACGGCGGCAGTCCACCGGCCAGACTGACGATCAGCGCAGAGATGAGAATGAAACCCGGCCTATAGTATTTCTTGTGCCGATCGAACTCGATGGTCATTTGCGGGTCGTTTTCCTTCTCAGTATGGTTGTTTCGGCTTTTTTAACATCAGACGGAGGAGGGCCGGAAGAGCGTAGCGCAGGAGCCGAAAGAAATTCCTGAAGGTGTAGCCCACTAAGAAGGACGGTCCCCTTTTCAGCAGAGTGATGATCTTTGCCCGGATATCGAGTTCATCAACAGAGAGATAACCGCGGGATTCGGAGAGAAACCCAGCAGACGACAGCCGGTCCAAATGCGCTAAAACATCATCTCTCTCATTACCGTCGGGAATGAGTTCCACCTGAAATCCATTGACGATGCGAATGGGGATGGGCTGATATTCATAGTAAAGAGATTCCTTTTTGCGCAGTTCTATTTTGAGAATTAGGCCCTGACGAGTGCGCTCGTCAGGCAACTCGTTTTCGTAACTGTCGAATATGAAGTTGCCGAGACTGTAAGCGATCAGCCCCTTTTTGTATTTTTCGATTCCCTGGATGACGTGCGGATGATGCCCGATGACGAAATCCGCCCCATGATCGATGATCCAATGGGCCAGCCTGATCATCTCCAGAGTGGGAGCATCCTGAAACATGACGCCGCCATGTAGGACAGTTATCACGAAATCGGCTTGCTGGCGGGCAATTTTAAGTTCCTGCGCAGTTTGTGATTTATGCAGACCGGCTGGTCCCAAGGGCCCTCTGGAAGTTTCACCCCAGCAGAGGTAGGCCTGAAAGCAAATACGGATGCCATTTTGGGTATACACGAAGGGTTGTCTGGCCTCTTCTCTGCTCATCCCGGCTCCGAAATGGCCGATGCCCTGCTTGTCCAGGAGGCGCAGGGTGTCTTGCAGTGCCGCCGGACCATAGTCCATGATATGATTGTTGGCCAGGGAGACGACGCCGATGCCGGAGTAACTCAGACCCTCCAGGGAATCAGGGTTTGCCCTGGCCACCACCTCCTTGTGCCGCTCGGGTACCCCGCGCGTTGAGAAGGGCGATTCAAGGTTGCCGAGAACCAAATCTGCCGATCGCAGGAAAGAGGCGATGCGGCGGAATGGATGCTGGGCGCCTTTTCGATGGATCTCTTCAGCTACCAGCCGCGCCAGCCAGATATCTCCAACCGCCAGTAAGGTGATCTTTCCTTCCGACATTCAGGTTTCCCCTCGTTTCCCTATCTGTTTTCAGCCGGCTCGCGGATTTCTTCTTCCGATGTACAGAAGACTGTTGGTCACCCAGCCGATTTTCGGGTAGATACCGGTTGTCTTCGCCATCTTCTTGGCCGCCCTATTCCACAGATGAAAAGGTAGATTAACCAGAAAACTCATCGTTGTATGATCGGCCGCAAAACGGTTCTTTTTCATAGGTGGTCGGATCTCCAGCCCGCCAACGTAATCAGCATAGAGAGTGTGCAAACCGAGTTTTTCGTGAAGGGCGATCAGCTGCTGCAAGTCAATGGGAAAGTGACCGGCGGCGACCCGGGGACGGAACGTCCTCGAGATCCAGCGATTCAGGCCCTCCATGCTGGGGATGAGGGTGATAACAAAGCCGCCCCTGGGGTTGCCTAGCCCAGCCAGACGAGCCACTACGGCCTTTGCATCCCGAAAATGTTCGATGAACCCGGCGGAGAATACGATATCATACATGCTGGTGGGTTCGAATTCGAACAAGTCCGTATCGTAAATCTTTGCGGCTATTGAGAGTCGCTCCATGTTCTCTCTTGTTTTTGCGCAGGCCCCGGATACGTATTCAACTCCGCTGACGGAGAAGCCGAATTGGCGGGAGAAATAAGCCATCCATTTGCCCGGTGCACACCCGATCTCGATAAAAGAATACTTTCCATGAGGTAAGATCTTGGTGAATATCCTATGGATCTCCCAGATGTCGCCGGGGTGGACTTCCTGAGGTAGTGTGATATTCTCCCAGACGTGCTGCCAATAATCGGAGGAAAACTCTTGTTCGTTCATCGTCTCCTGTCATTTCTATGATGGTTCCATTCTGAAAAGCGCAGTCTCATCCAACTTACTGATGGTGACCCGGTGTTTTCCTGATTTCTCCGGAGGGATGGTTTCAACCAGCCGGAAAACGATCTTCACCAGAGGGCCCACCTTGTCCTGGATCTTCGTTTTCAGGTATTCCGTCTGCCCGGGGCCATAGGAGGGAGCGGGAACGATAGTGACCGTGAGTTCATCGATGCGTTCCTGAATAATCTGAAACTGCTCCACATAGGGAGCGATCTCTTTGAACAGGTGCGGGAAGAATTCACCCGGCAGTTGCTTGCCCTCCGAGGTGATGATGATGTCGGTAATTCTTCCCTGAGTCAGCTCCAGGAGCGGAAGTTTTCGTCCGCAAGGGCACTCGGCATTCAGAAATTTCCCGAAGTCTCCTATTTTATATCTGATAAACGGCATCCCATAATTCAGAAGATCGGTGATAACGATCTCCCCCTCTTCTCCGAATGCGACTGGCGTGTCGTCCCGAAGAATCTCAACGACATATCGATTTATTGCGGTGTGAAAACCAGTATGAAAACGGCATTCCATTCCAATAGCCGCTGTTTCCCGTGAACCGTAGAGGTTGAAGACCTGACCATGAAAAGCCCTCTCGATGATCTCCCGGTGGTCCGGAAAGAGCATTTCAGCGGAGACGATAATCGAAGGAATGGATAGAGAGCTGCCGTCCTGGAGAAGCTGTCTGGCCAGGGCCAGGCAGGCCGAAGTGTAGCCGATCAGCACACGAGGGCGGAACCGCTGCAGTCTAGCAATATCGCGCCGGCGCTGGGAAAGGCGCATATCAAAGGTGTCCAGAACCAGCTCTCGAAAAAGAGCGCTTTTCAATTTGCCGAGCATTGATCCGAAAACGGCTCTGTCTATCGGGCTGCCGGCCAGAATGCCCGTTCGGACCCCGAAATCCCAGCCAGCCCAGGAGAAGGCAGCGTATTTAGCTGCAACTCGTGAATCCCACGAATTTCGATCATAGAAAAACACAGTAGGCACTCCGGTGGAACCGCCGGTGGATCGGGTCACCAGATCTTTCCGAGAAAAGTTGGATGCCATCAGATCATCAAGATTCCCCCGCAGTTCGGTTTTAGTAAGTACCGGGAGGCAAGCAAGTTGCTTTGGGCCGAAGGTGTGGTTCAGGGGCAGGCCGGTTCGGGGAAATTTCTGTCGGTAATAGGGGACGTTTTTAATGGCATGAGTTAGCAGCCGGCAGAGCCTTTGGTTTTGGAGGTCGAGTAGCGCGGAACGGGAGAGCCATTGTTGCGACTGTGTTGCGAAGAAGTGGGGCAGGATATTCCGCCCCAGAAAAAGACGATGAGCCGGAAAGAGAAATTTTTGATACAATCTGTTCATGACCACTCGCTTCTATCTGAGAAGCTTCCTGTAAACAGAAAGTAATCTATCTGCCGTTTTTTCAAGGCTTAATTGGCCGACTCTTTCTCTGCCGCTGGTTCTTTCCCCGGAGCTTAGAATTGCTATGATCCTGTCGGCCAAAATGGGAGCTTTTTGGGGACAAACGAAGCAGTTGCTGGTTCCCTGAATGATTTCACGAACATCTCCCACATCGGTAGAAACGATCGGTAGATTGCAGGCCATGGCCTCTTTGATGGCATTGGGTGACCCCTCCCAGTCCGAGGTCAACAAAAGCACATCACAGGCGTTCATATAAAGGGGCACTTCTAGCTGCGGACGGCTATGAAGGACAACCAGCTCGACGGATTGAGCAAATTGATTCTGAACCAGCTCGTGTGTCTGCCGGGCCACATCGAGCCGTTTAACTCTTCTATCGGGGCGACCCAGGAAAAGAATATGCCGAGTCTCTGGTGCGAGTCGAAGAGTTTTTTTCGCGAGAAGAGAATCCATAGGTTGAAAGACGGAAAGGTCGAGGCCATTTGGAAGGATATATACATTCTTCCCTCTCAGGATTCGCGCTAAGCTGTGGGACTTGACAATTGAGCAATCAACCAGCCACGAGACAAGATGGGATAACTTTCCTTGTAAGCGGTCCATTACATCGCTGCCGCAAAAAGAGACAACAATTGGAGATCTCCACTGGCAACGGGCCAGTAGCCCGCTGAATCCATAGTGTGCATGTACGATATCGTAAGAATTATGAAGGCATTTCATGAAGACTCGCCATGCTCCATGGAGGTAATTTAGCTTCGATTCTCTACCGTCGACGAATATCAAATCGTAAGAAAGCCCCTTCTTTCTGAGGGAGTCAAGCTGGGTTTTGACAAAACACCCGAAGCTGGGATCATGCGTAGTGGGATACATGTTAGTAACGACTAAAATTTTCATATGGGGACAACCTTGTTTGAAGGCTCCTGATTTTTTAATCGATATTCGGCCACAGCCAGGCTAATCAGAGCCCATAGATAGATGACCACAGAAGGAACATCGAACGGGTCGCCGGTAATAGAGACTATCATCATGGCAGAGAAAATTGCCAGAGCGAGGAAATTAAGAGCCGTGGGTTTTGTTCTGGCGAATTTGATCAATTGTACCCAGACAACAGCGAACAGAATAGCATAAGCCAACGTTCCCAAAACACCCACCTCAACCAGACTGCCTATCCATAAGTGATGCTGAGAATATCCTTTGCCAAAACTGACATACTCCAGGAAAGTTCCCGGACCCGAACCGAAGATCGGTTTGTTTACGAATTTATTCAGTGAAAAAACGTACAGGCTCCATCGCCAGTCCAGACTGTCGGGCTGTGTCGTGTCGATGATGTCGCTCCAGCGCGTCACCAGGCCGGGGAGACGCCAGAGTATAAGCAAGAAAATCCATGGCGTAATGGTCAGCAGCCGCCATTTTTTATGAAGGAAAAGAATTAATAGAAGGGCCAGTGTGGTCACGATCCAACCGATTCGAGAATAGGTGAAGTATAGCATGGGTATCGCCAGAGACATCACGACAATCATAAAGAAGTTGCTGGAAAGATCTGTGCGCTCTTTTTTCCTTAGCATAAATCCGATGGTGGCGGAGATGATGAGACTGAGGAAAAGGCCAAAGGTGTTCGCGTGCGAAAGGGTTGATTTGATACGTACCATATCTATGCCATAGATGAACCTCAAATTCTCTCCGATGAGATTGGAAGTTCGGGTGAACAGTCCGTAATAGCCTGTCAGACAAGGTATCACCGAGGCATAGATAATTACACGAGTGAGATTATCTATGGTGGCCCTGTCACGCGCGATGTCCATAATTAAACAGAGCAGGAAAAAGTAATTAACATACCGGAGCCACCTTTTAAAACTGATCAGGGGCTCTATAGATAGGATGACGCAGACCAGTGTGACCGCCAGATAGAGTAGAAAAGCCTTCTGAATAGGTGTGCTGCGCCAGGCCAGCTTTCCCGATATAAACAAGGGTAAGGCCAGGAACATGATAGTAAAGGAGAAAAGAATATCGATGGTCAGGTTAAAGGGTTCGCTGAGCAATTTGAAGTAATCGAGATTGACAATGGTAAGCAGATAGAGGATGAGAATAATTTTCCGATTGGCATAAAAAACCACACCAATTAAAACGACTGCCAGTCCGCCAAACAGACCGATGTTGATCCATTGATTGCCTAATGGCAATACGCTTGCCAGCACGATGGAAAGCAGGACCACAACAATGGCTGTTGCCGGCAGAGGGCTTTCTCTCTTGTTTATAAGATGAAGCACCTGATCTTTCTTTCTGAGTAAATGGTCGAAAAAGCGCCTTTACACCCCGGCTTTAAAGGGCGCGAGCCGCAGTAACATACCGGCAAGCTTCCGGGCCTCAGGTATTCTTAAAGCCCATACCATGCCGGCATATGATCCCAAACCGAAAGATATGACCAGAATGATTTTGATGAACTGTACTCCGGTTGACATCTGGGGGAGAATTCTTGAAAAGAGGCTCTGGCCGACAAGACAGACCAGGGCCATGCTCAGGGATGCGAGCGCGAACTTCATGACCGTAAAGGCGAGCCCGCGGAGGCGCAACCCGCCCAGAAAGCGATAGACCAGAATGACCATGAGGGCCGCCGTCAACGTGAACATTATAGTGCTGGCCAGAGCGATTCCCGGTGCTCCATAAATATTGATGAACAACAGGTTGAACAGAATTTTCAGGGCCACATTGATCACTGCGATGCCGATAAGCCAGAGTGTTTTCCTGATGACGATGAGGATGCGCTGCAGAATATAGTAGATGGCCACCGTGAAGAATCCGCTGGCGAATCCAATCAGCGCCTGCGATGTCACTAAGGTGTCCTGAGCATCAAAGGCACCCCGCTGTAACAGGACCGCCACGACCGGCCGTGCCATGATGACCAATCCCGTCGTGACCGGCAGCAGGACAAAAGCCGCCATCAGAATGGCCAGCCGAATGGTTTTCTTGAAATCACCCTTGTCCGCCTGAAGAAACTGGAGCGATGCATAGGGCAGCATGACCGTAGTGATGGAGAGAATAAAGGTTTGAAGAGGGACCTGAAAGATCTTATCCGCATAGCTCAATGATGAGATGCTGCCGGGCAGCAATTGCGAGGCCATGCTCCGGTCAATGATAACCAGCAGTGTATTGATGCCGGTGGCGCACATCAGCGGGATGGCGCTACGCAGAAAACTTTTCACGCCCGGATTATGCAGGTTTACACGCAGCCCGGGCCGGATGCCTCTGCGAAGAATAAAGCCGAGCAAAAAAGCGGCTTGAAGTCCGTGCCCGATGGTCAGACCCACGGCCCATCGGTGGGCTCCCGATGAGGTTCCGAACAGGGTTATGGCCGCGATGACGCATATGGGCGATAGGAAAACGGCCAGTCCTGGAGCCATGAAAGACCTGTGCGCGTTCAGTAAGCTGGCGAACAAACGAAACAGGCCGAAAAAGATCAGGATGGGCAGAGTGAGCTGCAAAAGGGTGATGGATAGGGAGAGCGTTTGTTTATCGAACCCTGGCGCGAGTTTAGAAATGATCCCGGGAGCCTGCCAGTAGAACAAGGCCATTCCGATCAGGAGAACCAGAAGCATGGTGATCAGCACAAAATTAAGCAAGTTCTGGGCGTCTCGAGGGCACTTTTTCTGCGCCTCTATGTAAGCCGGTATAAAACAAAGGCTGATCACGAGAGTGAGGATCCTTGGCACGGACAGAGGGATGATGATCGCGACCAGGAAGGCATCGACCAGTTGACCGGCGCCGAAATAGTTGGCCACGATAATCTCTTTGAAGAATCCGAAACCAAGGCTGAAAAGTGTGATCAGCGATAGCAGACTGGTCGATTTGACGATTTCACGTGAAGTGATCATGAGGTCACCGATCGCTGCGTTGTTCTCCAAAGAGGTCCGGCAGTTTTCATCTGGCCCATCTTATCCGCCCTGATCACCAGATACTCGCTGCCCACCCCGAAGCTGAGCCCGTATTTGAATCCCGCGAAGCCCAGGGGTATCCGGGACAGGAAACCATCCATCTTTCGCCAGATAGGGTAGGGGATGATCCGGGTGAGCAGCTCGAAACAGGGGTAGTTGAACACGCAGAACCGGTGGCCGGCCGGATTCAGCCCGGCCCGGCGGAGCATATCCGCGATGCGCCGCCGGGAATAGAATTGGATATGTTCATGGAATTTTCCCCGGCGGCGGAAGCGGATCAACCTTTCGGCCGCCCGGACGTTGAGGGCGGAGCTGACCGGGATGGAGATGAAGACGCTGCCCCCGGGCTTGAGCACCCGGGCGATCTCGGCCAGGGCTCGCTGCGGGGCGACCAGGTGCTCCAGGGTCTCCAGGGAATAAACGGCCTGGAACCGTGCGCTGGCCAGCGGCAGCACCTCCGCGTCGCCCAGGATCATCCGGCTGGCCGGCAGGGTCCGGCCGGCGGAGCGAAGCTTTTCAGGGGAGAGGTCCAGCCCGATCAGCAGGGCGTAGTCCAGATCCTTTACGATGGTGGCGATGCCGTAGCCGTCGCCGCATCCCACGTCCAGCAGAAGACCGCCGCGGTGGCGGTTCCAGTATCTCCGGGCCAGTTCCCTGACCACTTCCAGGCGGCGCCGCTGCTGGTAACGTCGCAAAGGCTTGGCGTACATCCGCTCGCGGTCCACCGACTGGTCGTGATAATAGGTCAGCAGCTCCCGTTTATCCGGCTCCCGGTGGTCCGGTCTTTGTTGGCCCGGCTCTTGTTTCTCGAGCGATTGTTTGTCGAGGGCTTTTCTACCCATTGCCCGGCTCCGGAGGTATGGCGGTCGGGAAAGCGCTGCCGGCGGAAGGGCTGCCTGCTCTCGATCAGGACAGCGAGGCCAGCAGGGCGACCATCTTTTCGGCGGCCCGCCCGTCGCCGAAAGGGGCGGCCGGCGGTGTCCCGGGCGGCGCTGCCAGGGCGGCCCCGGCGATGGCCTCCGGATCGGAGCCGGTCAGCGTGTTCCAGCCGTCCTGGAGGGTCTCCGGCCATTCGGTCTCCGGCCGCAGGGTGACGCAGGGTACCCCGAAGAGAAAGGCCTCCTTTTGTATGCCGCCGGAGTCGGTCAGGATCTTGCGGGCGTTTTTCTCCAGCACCAGCATATCCAGGTAACCGACCGGATCGACCTGGCGCAGTGATGATCCTCTCTCGGGATGCAGGTCATGAGCCTCCATGGCCCGGCGCGTTCTCGGATGGACGGGAAAGATGACGGGATGGTCCAGGTTTTCAAGGGCGGAGATGATGTTCCCGAGATGCTCCCGGCGATCGGTATTGCCCGCCCGGTGTATGGTGGCCAGATAGTAACTCCCGGGATCGAGATCGAGCTGCTTCAGGATCTGCGAGGTTTCCTCCGCCCGGGCTGAATTCTGCCGCACGGCATCGACCATCACGTCGCCGGTGTTGTGGACACCATCGACCATCCCCTCCCGTTCGAGGTTCTTGACGGCCGTCTCGGTCGGGCAGAACAGCAGCGCGGACAGCCGGTCGGTCAGGACGCGGTTGATCTCCTCGGGCATCAGCCGGTTGAAACTGCGCAAACCCGCTTCCACATGCACCACCGGGATGTGCAGCTTGGCCGCCGCCAGCGAACCGGCCAGGGTGCTGTTGGTGTCGCCGAAGACCAGGACGGCGTCCGGATTTTCCTGCAGCAGCACCTCCTCCACTCCCCACAACATTCGGGCGGTCTGATCTCCATGAGGTCCGGAGCCGACGCCCAGATCGATATCGGGACGGGGAATGCCGAGCTGCTCGAAGAAGATCCGGGACAGCTCCGGGTCATAATGCTGCCCGGTATGAATCAGGAATTCCCGGTGCTGCCGGCGGATCAGGCGGCTCAACGGGGCGCACTTGACGAATTGGGGGCGGGCTCCCACGATGCTGATGATTTTCATCATTTACCCACGAACGCTCTGACCTGCTCGACCACGTACTCCTGCTGCTCGCCGGAGAGCTCCGGGTAGACCGGGATGGAAATGGTCTCGCGGGCGGCCCCTTCCGTCTCGGGATGATCGCCCTCCCGGCCGCCGAGATCCCGGTAGCACTCCTGCAGGTGCAGGGGCAGCGGGTAATACAGCGCCGTGCCGACGCCGTGCTCTTTCAGATGCTGCTGCAGCCCGTCGCGGTCCGATACCCGGATGGTGTACTGGTTATAAATGTGCCGGTTGTATTTCTCGGCGTGCGGCGTCACCAGCGGCAGATCCCGGAGCCGTTCGTCATAGAGGGCGGCGTGCCGCCGGCGTCCTTCGGTCCACTCGTCCAGGTGCTTCAGCTTGACCTGCAGGGCGGCCGCCTGCAGCGCATCCAGGCGGCTGTTATAGCCCACAATGGAATGGAAGTATTTCGGCTTGCTGCCGTGAACCCGCAGGATGCGAACCAGATCGGCCAGCTGGTCGTCGTCGGTGACGACCATGCCGCCGTCCCCTAATCCGCCCAGGTTCTTGCTGGGGAAGAAACTGAAGCACCCCAGGTGCCCCATGGTGCCGGCCTGTTTTCCATGATGCCGGGCTCCGATGGCCTGAGCGGCGTCCTCCACCACCCGCAGGCCGTGCGTCTCGGCCAGAGACAGGATCGGCTCCATCTCGGCGCATTGGCCGTAAAGATGGACCGGCATGATGACCCTGGTCCGCGATGTGATCTTCTTGGCGATCCGATCGGTGTCGATGTTGTAGGTCTTGGGATCGATATCGACAAATACCGGCTTGGCTCCAAGACGGGAGATCACGCCCGCGGTGGCGAAGAAACTGTAAGGCGTGGTGATCACCTCGTCCCCGGTCTCGACCTGGCAGGCCCGCAGAGACAGCAGCAGCGCATCGGTTCCGGAGGCCACCCCGATGGCATGTCGGGCGCCGCAGTATTCGGCCACGGATTTTTCGAACTCCTGAACGTACGGACCCAGGATAAAACGGCAGCTTTCCATGACCTCGTCAACCGCAGTACGCAGCTCTTCCCGGATGGTAGCGTATTGGGCCTGGAGGTCCAGCAGGGGAACCTTCATCTTTTTTTTCCTCCCTTTGGAAACGAGAATATCTTCTCCAATAGTATATTCACGATTCGATCCGCGGCGGCGCCATCCCACAGCGGCGGGATTTTCACCGCCGGCGCTTTTTCCCCCAGGATCCTCTTGAACTCGGCGGCGATGCGCACCGGGTCGGACCCCACCACCCGGTTGGTGCCCTGATGAACGGTCACCGGGCGCTCCGTGTTTTCGCGCAGCGTCAGGCAGGGAACGCCCAGCACGGTTGTTTCTTCCTGTATGCCGCCGGAATCGGTCAGCACCAGGCGGGCCCGGTCCATTAGCCTGACGAAGTCGATGTAGCCTACCGGATCGATAAGCTTCAGCCGCTCCAGTCCCGCGATCCGTTCCTCGAGCCCGAAACGCCGGAACATTTTTCGAGAGCGGGGATGGACCGGAAAGACCACCGGCAGATGCGTCTGAATCTGTTCCACGGCCGAGAGGATGCCCCGCAGGGTGGACTCCTGGTCCACATTGGAAGGCCGGTGCAGCGTCATCAGGGCATACGACCGTTCCTCGAGCCCCAATCGCTCGAGGATGTCCGACCGCTGAGCCTTTTCCCGGATCTTCATCAGCGAGTCGATCATCACGTTGCCCACGAAGAAAACCTTCTCAGGGGGAATGCCCTCCCGGAGAAGGTTATGGTTCGCATCAGAACAGGTGGTGAAAAGAACGTCTGAGATGGTGTCGGTGAGAATACGATTAATCTCCTCCGGCATGGTCCGATCGAAGCTGCGCAGGCCGGCCTCCACGTGGGCCACGGGAATATGCAGCTTGGCGGCCACCAGCGAGCAAGCCACCGTGGAGTTAACATCTCCGACTACCATCACCAGGTCGGGAGGACGATCCATCACCAGACGTTCATAGGCTGCCATGATGCGGCCGGTTTGCCGGGCCTGGCTGCCGGAGCCCACCTCCAGATTTACATCCGGTGACGGCAGATCCAGATCTTGAAAAAAAGCCCGGGACATGGCCTCGTCGTAATGCTGGCCGGTGTGGATCAGAATGGGGTGAAACAAAAGTTGTTTCCGCAGCTGCGCGAACAGAGGAGCGATCTTCATGAAGTTGGGACGCGCCCCGGCCACCAGATGAATATCGGCCTTCGGGCTCACCAATTCTGATTCTCCAGCAGCTGTTCTTTCGGCACGTCCCGCCAGACGCGGGCGGGAACTCCCCGGACGATCTTTCGGGGGGGCACGTCGGCGGTCACCACGGAACCTCCGGCCACCAGGGCATCCTCCCCGATGGTCTTGCCGGGCAGGATGACGGCACCCACACCGATCCGGCCGCCCTTTTTCACCGTGACGCCCTTGAAATGTTTGAACCGTTCTTCAGTACGACCGCCGTAATTATCATTGGATGTGGTCACCTGGGGGGCGATGAACACCCGGTCTTCTATGGTCGAGTAGGCGGTGATATAGCTCTCGGTCTCCAGCTTGCAGTATCGGCCCACGGTGCAGTAGTTCTCGATGGTCACCCCGCGGCCGACGATGGTGTAATCGCCCACCGTGGTATTCTCGCGCACCGAGGCATAATCGGCCACCAGCACCTTTTGACCGATCCGGCAGCCGGTGTAGATAATGGCGGCGGTGCCGATGATGCAGTCGTCCCCGATGTCAGCGGGGGGGAGTTGATCCTGGTCTTTCAAGATGCTGTTGGCCGCCCGCATGGGCTGTTTTCCGAGGACGGCCTGATCGTCGATGCGGACGTTTTTTCCGATGGAGACGTGCGGATGTATGACCACTCCATGGCCGATGAGGCAGCCTTCTCCAACGGTCACCCCTTCGGAGATGACGGTATTCTCTCCGATAACAGTGTGCTCGCCAACCTTGGCCGTGGTATGGATCGTGCTGCTCACTGCCGGTCTCCTTTCGGTGAAAAGGCCGTTCGCTGCCGGGCATCAAGGCTCATCAGGAGCTCAGCTCCACCGGGACGCCCCGGTTTTTCAGGGACTCCTGAGCGGCCTCCAGGACGCGGAGCACCTTGAGGCCCTCTTGTCCATCGGCCAGCGGTCGGCGGCCCTTCTGGATACAGTCCAGAAAATGCTGGCATTCGTTTTTCAGGGGCTCGGCCATTCGGATTCTGGGGATGACGATGTCGCCGATCCTCAGGGTTTGATAGTCTCCATAACTGTCATAGGAAGGAGGCGCATCCACCCCCTTGTCATAGAGCTTGATTTTTTCGGTGCTTTCCATGTCGTCGAAGACGACCATCTTCTTGCTGCCCACTACTGTTATCTTGCGGATCTTGTGAGGATCCAGCCAGCTCACCTGACCGTGACCCATGGCTCCGCCGGGAAAGTGAAGGGTGAAGAAGGCGACGTCCTCGACCCCGGGATTGAGATAGGATTGGCCGGAGGCCGAGATCAGATTCGGCATCCCGTCGATAAGATAGAGCATCACGGAGATATCGTGCGGAGCGAAACTCCACAGGGCGTTTTCAGCGGTACGCACCTTGCCCAGGTTGATCCGGTTGGAATACAGATAGTAGATGTCTCCCAGCTGGCCGCTCTGCACCAGCTCCTTGAGCTTCTCGACGGCCGGATGGTAGAGCAGCAGGTGCCCGACGGCCAGGACCAAATTCTTTTCCTCGGCCAGCTGCACGATCTCCCGGCCCTGCTTGCTGTTCAGAACCAGGGGTTTTTCGACCAGCACGTGTTTGCCGGCCAGAAGAGCCGCCTTGGCGATCTCATAGTGGCTTTCGGCGCTGGTGGCCACCACCACGGCATCGAGATCGTCCCGGGAGACGACCGACGCATACTCCTTCTTGGTCTCCACGTTCCGGAAGTGAGCGGCCACCCGGGCCAGGGTCTGTTCTTCCCGATCCACTACCACCTGAAGCTGGCAGCCGGGCAGACGATCGAAGGTCCGCACGTGATTAAATCCCCACGCTCCGGCTCCAATGACGGCGATGCGAACCATTCTGTCCTCCTCGGGAAAGGGAAATCAAAGTTTCGTGATCTTTTTCTTGTGGCCCCTGACCGACCGGGTGGCATTGCGGGTATCAACGACCCGTTTGGCATGGTCGCAAATCCATTGATAATCGTATGCGCTGTGATCGGAGATGATCACGCAGCAGTCGGCCTGTGCGATCCTTTTGGCGGTCAGGGCCACGGACCGGAGACCTGACCGGTCCAGGGGAAGCTTCCCGACGTAGGGATCGTTGTACCGGATCCGGGCGCCCCGTTTCTGAAGCAGCTCGATGATGTCCAGAGCCGGCGATTCCCGGATGTCGGAGATGTCTCTCTTGTAGGCCACTCCCAAAATGAGGATGTTCGAGCCTTTCAGGCTTTTCCGGTCGTGGTTCAGGGTGTCGTTGATCTTCCGGATCACAAAGGTGGGCATGTTGGCGTTGATGTCGCCGGCCAGCTCGATGAACCGGGCCCAGTAATTCAGCGCCTTCAGCTTCCAGGACAGATAATGAGGGTCGATCGGAATGCAGTGGCCGCCCAATCCAGGGCCCGGGAAAAACGGCATATAGCCGAATGGTTTGGTGGCCGCGGCCGAGATGACCTCCCAGACGTCGACGTCCAGACGGTCGCACATCAGCGCCATCTCGTTCACCAGGCCGATATTGACGCTGCGAAAGGTGTTCTCCAGCAGTTTTACAGTCTCGGCGGTCTGGGTCGAGGAAACGCTGATCACCTCGTCGATGGCCTGCCGGTAAAACAGCCCGGCCATCCGGGTACACCGGGCGGTGACGCCCCCCACCACCTTGGGCGTGTTCTTCACCCCGTAGGTCTTGTTTCCCGGATCGATACGTTCCGGGGAGAAGGCCAGAAAAAAGTCCCGGCCCACTTTCAGTCCTGTTTCCTGCAGCATGGGCAGGATCAGTTCATCGGTGGTCCCCGGATAGGTGGTGCTTTCTAAAATGATCAGCTGGCCGGGGTGAAGATGCTTTTTAATGCCCTTGACGGCCGCAAGAATGAATGAGACGTCCGGATCTTTGGTCTTTCCCAGAGGAGTCGGGACGCAGATAATAACCACATCCAGCTTCTCTATTTCGGCATATCTGTTCGTCGCCCGCAGCATCTTCGAGCTCACCAGATCCTTGACCGCCGCATCGGGGATATCCTCCACGTCCGATGCGCCGGAATTGACCGTCTTCGTTTTCTCGCTGGAACAATCGATCCCCGTGATGTTGAATCCAACCCGGGCGAATTCCACGGCCAGGGGGAGGCCGACGTATCCCAGGCCGACCACGCCCACACGGGCCTCCTTGTTCTCAATTTTCCGCTGCAGCGTGATCATAGAGCGTCTCCTTTAGCGGGGACATTTCACGGCCATCAGACATGTGGCGTGGTACAGAGATTCGAAGGTGCCGGCATCGGTCCACCAACCCGGCAGGATATCATAGGTCATGGTTCCCTGCTCGATATAGGCGTTGTTCACGTCGGTGATTTCCAGCTCGCCCCGGTTGGAAGGTTTTAAAGTTTTAATGATCTCGAAAACCTGCTGGTCGTACATGTAGAATCCGGTCACGGCATAAGAGCTTTTAGGATTGGCGGGTTTCTCCTCGATCCCCACGATGCGGTCGCCCTCGATCTCGGCCACGCCGAACCGTTGCGGCTCGGGAACCTCCTTGAGCAGGATCTTGGCGCCGCGCTCCTGCTGGCCATAGCGTTGGACGTAATCGGCGATGCCGTGCTCGATAAGATTGTCGCCCAGGATAACGATGATTTTATCTTCCTCGGCGAAGTATTCAGCCAGTCCCAGGGCTTCGGCGATGCCGCCCTCTCCCTCCTGATAGGTGTAGTTGAGGTGCTTCAGGCCGAATTCCTTGCCGTTGCCCAGCAACCTGAGAAAATCTCCGGCATGATTGCCGCCGGTCACGATGAGAATGTCCTCGATGCCGGCGTCCACCAGATTCCGGATGGGGTAATAGATCATCGGTTTATCATAGATTGGCAGAAGATGCTTGTTGGTGATTTTCGTCAGCGGAGCCAAACGCGTCCCCAGACCGCCGGCCAGGACGATTCCTTTCACGCAGTCCTCCTTTTCAATGGTGAGAGCTTTCCCTTCTTCTCTTTTTCTTTTTTCGTTTTTTCTCCGATCCCCGGGGGCCATAGTAATGGTAATAGTAATAATAGTAGTAGGAACCGTAACGGCCCTCGACCTTGACGTTGTTCAGCACCGCGCCCAGGATCTGAGCCTGGACGTTATTCAGCAGAGCCTTGGCGCGATTTTCCGCATTGCGGGTCGTATCTCCGGAGGAGATGATTAAAATAGTTCCATCGATCTGGGTGCTCAGCACGGCGGCGTCGGTGACGGCCACCACCGGAGGAGAATCGAACAGGATGACGTCGTAGACCTCTTTGAGCTGTTCGATCAGCTTTCTCATGGCCTCGGAACCCAGCAGCTCGGAGGGATTCGGCGGCAGGGTGCCGCAGCACAGCAGGCTGAGATTAGAGACCTCCAGCTCATGAACGGCATCTTTCAGGGACACATTGCCCAGAAGGACATTGGTCAATCCGACATCCTTTTTCTGCTCGAAGATCGAGTGCAGCACCGGCCTTCTCAGATCGGCATCCACCAGCAGGGTTCTGGTCCCCATCTGGGCCATGGTGATGGCCAGATTGGCCACAGAGGTCGATTTTCCCTCGCCCGGACCGGCGCTGGTGACCAGCAGAGTCCGGGGCGGTTTGTCGAAGCGGGCGAACTGAATGTTCGTCCGGAAGGTGCGGTAGGCTTCTGACACGGGTGATTTGGGCTCGAAATGGGTGACCATCCGGGAAGCGATCTTTTGGACCTCCTGCTCCTGGGATGCTGTGGCGGGTTTGGAGCGGGTCTTTTTCTTTTCCTCGGTTCGGATCTCCGGAATGGAGCCCAGAACCCGCAGGCCGGTTAAGCGTTCGATGTCCTCGATGCTCTTCAGGGAATCGTCAAGAACATCGACCAGCAGAGTGATCCCGATGCCCAGACCCAGCCCGATGATGGCACCCAGGATGAGGTTTAACTTTTTCTTGGGCCGGATGGGATAGAGAGGCTCTCTGGCGTTGTCGATGACACGGACCATGCCGATCTGCCCGGCCTCGGTGATGCGGACCTCTTCGTATTTCTCGCGCATCATCAGATAGATGTTCTCATTCACCTTGGCGGCCCGTTCCAGGCGGGCTAACTGGAGGCTCTTTTCAGGAAGCAATTGCAGCTTCGCTTCATATTCGCGTACGATAGCGTTCAGGGCGCTGGCCTTGGCATTCAGCGAGCTGACCTCGATCTGCAGAGAGAGGATCCGGTCGATGAGATCCTGAGTGTAGACCAGGGGATTCTCGGGCGCCATATCGCGGGAGATGAGCTTGGCGGCCTCTTCCTTCATCTTGTTTTTGGTCTTCTCGATCTGGGATTGGATCTCCATCATCTTGTCGAAATCTTCGTTATAACCCCGGGCGATAAAGCCGGCCCGGATGGCCTCCAGACTGGATATCTCCTGGCGGAGCTCCTGGATCAAGGGGCTGGAGATCTGGGTGATGTCTTCGACCATGGTGCTGCGGGTCTTGGATAGTTCCCCGCGGAGGTAATCGAGACGTTTCTGCGCGGCATCCCGCGACGTGGCGGCTTCGTTATACAGGCCTTCGAACTCGGCCAGCTGCTTGACCAGGGCCTCGGTCTCCTCCGACAGGGCAACCACCTTCTCCTCTTCCTTGAACTGCCGCAGCTGCTCCTCGGAGAGATCCAGCGCCTCCTGGATATTGACCAGCTGTTCCTTGAGAAACTGGCGCACCTCGCTGATCTCGCCGCGCGAAAGCTCCAGATCCCGCTGATAGTACTGCTTGGCGAATCCATTGGCGATGTGAGCGGCCTCCTGGGGAGAAGGGGCCCGGTATTTGATCTCGATGATGTCCGTCTCCCGGAGCGGCACGATGGTGAGATTGTCCCGCAGGGCCTGCACGGCGTCATCTTCCGTGGTTCCCTCGGCCAGGTCCCGGATCAAGCTGAACCGGTCCGCCTCCCCGGATCTCTGCAGCCAGGCCAGGACCTCCTCGGCCAGGGTTCTGCTCTTGAGGATCTCAACCTGGTTGTTGATCTGCGTCTCGCGTTCCATGAAACCGCTGACGCCGAACAGGGACTGCTGCATGCCGCCGTCCTGTTCGATCATGATGGTCGTCTTGGCCTCATAGATCGGGCTGACCAGGAAGGAGAAAACCAGGGCAGCCACGGCGGTGACGACAAAGGCCAAGGCGATGATCCATCTGCCGCGGTATAAGACCCGCAGATAATCGTGCAGGGTCACCTGGCGTTCTTCGGGTTCGGCCAAATTGAACCTCCTTCGATTGTCATCGATTAGTTCCTGAGCAGGACGATGACATGGGCCACGATAGCCAGCTGAGAGATGAAGGTCGAGAATCGCGAGATCATGCGGAAAACAGTCCCGGAGACGACCACCGTATCGCCCGGTTTCAGCAGCGGGATGAGATCGATGTCGCCGGACTCCATGTACTTTTTCACATTGACCTTGATGACCTTTGCGCTATCCGCGCTGGAACGGATGATCTTCACCTCGCTGAGCTTGGCGTGATCGGTCGGCCCTCCCGCCAGGGACAGGGCGGCGATAAGATCGGTGCCGTTCGGCACTTCATACACGCCGGGCAATCCGACCTGACCCCAGATGAAGATCTTGATCGTCAGCTCGTCCTCGTCTCCCAGAGAGAGATAATATTGCGGAGATCTGGCCTCTCCGGTTGTTTTCGTCCGCGGGGCCTCCTGGGCCGTGAGCGGAGCCCCGCAGAGATGGATAAAGAGGGCGGCCAGCAGCACAATGGAGATGAGAAATTTCCAGTCTTTTGTCATCAGTTACTCCTTGGTGGCTCCGTGCTCAATTTGAAAATTCACCCAGTTCGATTCCGATCCGGATCTCAGCTCGCTGCCGGTTCGGTCCACCCGCCAGCGGTAGTCGCGGCCGGGAAGCAGCAGGCTGTCGACGGCCGTGCCGTTCGCGTTGTAAGATAACTCGTGTGGCGATGAGAAGGGGTTCTGCCCGTCACTCACCCAGACGGTTCGGTTCTCATCGCTGTCGTATATCCGCAGGTAGTTCTCGATCGACTCGCCCGTGGAGGTCCACGAAAACACCGGCCGGCGATCGGAGATCGTTCCCCGGGGGGAGGTCAGATTCTCGACGCCGAGCTTGGGTATTAGTAAATAGTCCGCCTCTGCAGAGCCCTCGCTCTCGTTTCCGGAGCGGTCGAAAGCGGTCACCGTGTAAGTATAACGAATGCCCAGCTCCACAGTGCCGTCATCCAAAAGCGTGTCCGCATCGGTGCTGCCCACTGTTTGTGTGGCCAGCAGCGTCTTGATGTTCAGCGGCGGCGAAGAACGGTAGATCTTATAGCCCTGCAGATCGTCCTCGGGGCTGGCCAGCCACATCACCCGGATCCAATCCTCTTCGGCGATGGCATCCGTTCCGGTCTCGTCCCAGGCATCGTCCGGCGGCGCCGGGAGAAGAACCGGAGCGGCCGGCGCGGTGGTATCCGCCGGTGTGCTCTTCTGGCAGCCGGACGGGCCGATCGCGGCCAGGGCCAGCAGCCCGCAGCAGGCCAGCGTGCGAATATGGACAGGTGCGTTCATGGCGAGATCTTCCCATGCGGACCGGTCAGAAATTCACCGAGCCGCTGATGCGGTGAATATTCCCCAGGTCGTAAGATACGAAAGCGTAATCGAAAGCCAACCGCCAGATGTGCAGGCCGGCTCCCATGGTCGGCTCGTCATCCTCCACTCCCGCCCGCAGGGCCAGAAGTTCCCGGTAGCTCAGCTCGAAACCGAAATGATTCTGACCCTCGTCGGCCGTGTCGCGGTCGAAGGCCAGAATGGCCCGCGTTCCGGCCGAGCCCAGCGGCTGGGTATAGCTGAAGCCGAATTTCAGGTTGAAGGGGATATCATCCCGGTGTTTGGTCTCCGTGTCCCAGCTGAGAGCCGTCTTTCCGATGTTCTGGAGATTCAAGCCGGCGGCAAAATCTCCCAGGGGCTCATAGTCCAGGAGCCGGTCCAGACCGAAGCGCAGCTGCGAGCCCATATCGATGCCCATTCCGGTGGCGGTGGCGTCTCCCAGGCGCTGCCGGATATACTTCAAGTTCAATCCGACGGGCAAATCGAGGGGCAGCACGAAGTATTGCCAGCCCAGGTCGAAATCGATCCGGTTCAGCTTGGCGAAGGTGAGCACGAAGGCATCCTCGGCATCGCTGAAGAATTCCACCGGCTGAACGATCCATTCCTCGACCGGCTGCAGATCGCCTTCCGAGGTCCGCCCGGGTTCCGGAAACACGGGGATGTCGTCGACCCCCAGGCGGATCCAGGTGAAGGCCAGCGTGGCCTCATTGGGAAGAGGCAGGCTGAGGTTGACGTATTCGTGCTGGGCCAGCTCGAAGAGCGTGGCATGCTGCACTGAAAGTGCCGGCCGCTGCTGACGGCCGCTTCCGGCCGGATTCCAATAGGGGGCGAATCCCCCCTCGGCCAGCGAGCAGTAGGCGCCTCCTATGCCCAGCGCCCGGGCTCCGACGGCCACCTGCAGGAATTCCCCGGCGTATCGATGCGCCCGGGAGACGGACGCGGTGGCCAGTATCGCCATCACCGGCAGGACCACCAGAATGGCCGCCCATTTGAGAGACCGCGCTCGGTTGTCCCGCGGTCTCCGGATTCTGTGATTCGCTGGCATCATCGCAGTATCGCCATCTTGCCCGTTTGTTCCGCGTTCCCGTCTTCCCATCGGGCCCGGATTTTATAGAAGTACACGCCGTTGGCCAGCAGCCGGCCATCGCCGTCCCGTCCGTCCCAGGAGATGACATGGTAATCGAGCTGTGTGCCCGGAAGGCCGTAATCGTCCAGAAAATCCCGCCAGCTGCGGATCAGCCGGCCGGAGACGGTATAGATCTTGAGAGAGATCTCCTCGGCGTGTACCGGGCCGGTCAGCCGGTAGGCGATCACGGTCTCTTCGTCGAAGGGGTTGGGATAGTTGCCGACCTGGTCGATTCCGTAAGAGTCGATGACCTCGAAGGAGATCGTTCTGGTGGCCAGGTTGCCGTTGCAATCGTAGGCCGAAAAGGTCAGGGAGTGCCGGCCGGTGGGCCAGGTCGGGCTGTAACTGACCGGCAGGCTGTTTGTCTCCATCAGGGGGGTAATGACGAGATCATCCCCGGCGACCGGCTGTCCGTTCGATCGCACCTCGATGGAACGCTCCTGGCTGTCAACTCCGTTGGCGTCCTGAATGAGGGCCACGACCCGGGCGTCCCTGGAGACCAGCGCGCCCGGCGAAAAATATTGTTCCTCGACGGTCAGCTCGATGGTGGGCGATTGCAGGTCCGTGCTGATCATGGGACAGAACAGGCCCAGGCCGGAGACCGACGTGGAGATGGAATCGGCCGTGACCTCGGGAATGGACGTCTGGCGAATCCAGCGGGCGATGGTTCCATTCCAGCGATAGACGGCGATCTCGTCCAGATGCTCCAGATTCAGAGAATCTCCCGGATGCAGTTTGAAAGTCAGGCGGATCTGCGCCGAGCCGCTCAGCAAGACCGTCGTGTCCAGCAGGGCCAGCCGGTAGGCGCCCGGAGCGCCCGAGGCCAGCCGGGCGGGTGACAGATCCGGCTGTTTGTCCACCTGCGGCGCCCGGGACTCGATGCTCATGACCTGGCAGTGGGCCACGGCGCCCGGGGGGATCTCGGCGCTGAAATTTCCATCCAGACTGCGGACCGGGGCGTGACGGCCCTGGGTCACGCTCCCCTCCTGCGGGGTGATATCGAATTGCTGTACCTGGATCTCCCGGCTGGCCTGGTTGTTATTCTCATTGCCCTCGTCGATCGCATCATCCGGATCGGCCTGGGCCAGCACCGTGTAGAGACCTGCCGGAAGGTCCCAGGCGAGGAAGACCGTGTCCCGGGATGCCGGCGGGATATGGTCGATGACGGCTTCTTTGGACTGGCGGCTCTTCTGCCTTCCGGCCGAGGTCAGGCCGGCCCTGACCAGCACCGAGTCGGCCCCGGTCTCCCCCAGGTTCCAAACCGTGACGGCGATTCCGACGCCATCGGCAGCCGTCGAGGAAATGTCACCCGACTGGATCTGCAGATCCGTCGCCGACGGGATGCGGTAACTCATCGACGGACTGTCGGTGGACCGGCCCGCGGAATCGAGCACGGTCACCGAGTATCGCACGGCGGTGCCCCGCGACTGCGGCGGGATGGGATCGGCCGTGCGGTAGAGCCCGGGCGTCGTCTGGGACAACATGGCCACCGTCGAGTCCAGGGCGCCTACCTTCCAGCGGCACCAGACCGAGTCGACCCCGCTGGCGGCGGAAGCTTCGGCCAGGATATGGACGGCCGTCGCCTCCAGCGGCAGCGCCGGCTCGGTATAGATGGTGTCGAAAAAGGCCTGCCCCAGAGAGAAAACCTCGCTGCCGGTGGCATCCCTGCCTTCTTCCTGATTCCAGAAATAACACCGCGCCGTGCCCGGGCCGGGCTCGGCTTCGGCCGGAACCGAGAACGAAGCCTCGAATCGGCCGCCGCTGACCGGGAGGGTGGATGACCACAGAACGGCATCGTTTCTGTCCGCCACCGTCAATTGAACCTGACCGGCGTTCGCTCCGGAGCCATCCGCCTCCAGAGACCCCAGGATCTGCATCGTCTGACCCGGATCGACCGCCTCCGGCTGGACGCTCAGGTCAACGGTTGCAGAGGGAAAGCTGATTCGCGAGGCGGGATCCGCCAGGAGGACATATTCATTGATCAGGTCCTGGGCGATCTGGCCGCCGTAGCTGGCCAGATACTGAAGTTTACCCCCGGTGACTGCTCCTCCGAAGGTGAGGTTCTGACCGGAGAGAAGGATCTTCAAGAGCTCTTTGTCCAGGTTGAAGTCACCATAGAGCCATCCCAGACCGGAGGTGCCCCAGAACCCCGCCGCGCCCCGGTCCTCGGCCAGCAGAAGCTGCTCGCCCAGGCAAACCCGCTTGGGCTCGTCGAAGGCGGCCGTGAAACAGGTCAGGCTGGCCACCATCGGCCAGCGAGGGCCGTTGCGAAGCCGGTCCACATCCTCCAGGCGCATCAGGCCGGCGTCCGACCAGATCCCGCCGCCTCCGTGCCCGATGTAGTTGACGAATGAGACGCCCTGATCCAGGGCGTCGAGGAGGTCCTGCGTGCCGCCGAAGTAGGGGTCTGTGACCGGATCGGTGCTGTGGGCGTACACCCGGGAGACCAGAAAATCCGGGGGGACATAGTTCAGGATGAGATTCTCCGACTGGGACCGAAAAATGGAGCCGTAACTTCCTGAGCCGCAGATGAACAGCAGCCGGCGGCGCCAGTCGCCGAGCTCGGGGGCGGACTCGGTGGAAATGATCTTGGCGATGATGGCATCAAGCTGTCTGTTGGTCTGCACCGGCAGGCGGCCGATGAACAGGTCGGGGATATAATCGTCGCCGCTGACGCAGGCGTAGAGGTTGTCGCAGGGCGTTTCACCCCAGCTGAGGATCTGGGTCATGATGGGCGGAATGAAATTCTGGCCCAGTCCCAGTGTGTTCTTGTAGTCCCAGCTTCCGTCGCCGATGAGCAGGACGTAGAGGGGGGAAGGATCCCAGTTCTGATAGGCGTAGGCGATAAAATCTCGTATCGCCAGAGGAGTGAACAGTCCGTGGCTGAACTGGTCATAGATCTCGGAGACAGGCACGACCTCGACCTGCAGGCCCTGGCTGCGGCGGTGTTCGGCCAGAGGAAGGGCATGCTCCAGGAAATCGTCGTGGACCACTATGATCTGGTGGGCGCCCCGGCCGCCATCGGTCAGGCCGGGCGCCGGGCGCAGCTCCAAAGAGGAGACCTGCTTTTTGGCCCCGGAGGAGACCGCCAGGTAGGCCGTTTGCCGGTTAAAAATATCATCCTGGAAGGTGACCTGATAGTGGCGTTCCCCGTCCTCTTCCTCGATCCATTCTCCCTGGGCATTGGTCATCACGCTGCTGCCCAGCTTGAAGATACGCACCGGCGGTCCGCTGAAGCCCCCCAGGGTGAATTGGAACAGGCCCGGCAATCCCTTGTCCGGATGGCTGAACTGGAGCTGATCCTCCTGAGCCCGGTACAGCCTGGGGTAATCGACCTCGATCCAGTTCAGAAGGACGCGGTCGATGGCCCCCGCCTCCGTATCGCCTGGGCAGATGATGGTCAGGACGTTCTCCTCCTCTTCAATGGCGCTGCTGGTGATCTCGTAGGACTGCTGGCCGCTGTCGATAAGCAGTTTTTCCTGGCCGTCCCAGGTTCGATCGGCCACCAGGTGATCGTTGAGATAGATGATCACGTGATGATCGGGCGCGGCCTCCTCAACGGAGGTCAGGCCGTGCATCATGACGCGGACCGCCGGCCGGGCCGGAGAATTACGATCCGGATGCGGCAGGTCCAGAGGGTAGCTCCTCATTTCCTGAGCGCTGATGCCTGAGTCCCAGAACCAGTGGTCCCGCACGGCCATCTGTTTGTTGAGGTGATCGCGGTGGCCGTCCACCTCGGCGTGGACGGTGTGGAGGTAACTGGTCGGTTTGTTGGCGGCCGCCTGTTGGATGCCGGCGTTTTCCTCCAGCAGCCGTCTGCCCCCCTGGCCCAGTCCCCAGGAAAGCCAGTACACATTCCGGGTGTCGAAGGGATCCTGGTACATGTCATCGTATTGGGACTGAAAAGTGCCCCTGTTGGCCTGTCCCGAAAATTCGATCACGTCGCCCGGATCGAACGAGCCGTCCTTTTCCCCGGGAACGTAAATGGGCACGGCGTTTCCCTTGTTGACCAGCTGAAACGTTCGCGGATCGATGTGATCCACATCCAGGCCGGCGGACTGCAGCTCTTTGCGGCTGATGGAGTATACGCCGTCCTCAGCCAGGACGATCCGGCAGCGCGGCGCCATTTCGGTTTTCAGCTCCGGCCGGCGGTCCGCTGGTTCCGTGCGGGGCAGGCGCCAGGAACGGGCCTGACGATCGTTCAGCAGCAGGCCGGAGATGATCTCATCCGCTTCCGGCGACGGGGGCCGGCTGGCGGCCGGCCGGGCGGAAGCGGCGCCGGCCGGAAAATCGATCCGGACCACCAGCCGCCGGCAGACCTGAAGCTGGCCGCGCAGCGGATGATAGCGGAACGGCCGGATCTGTAGTCTGGCGATGCGGACGTCGCGGAATTGTCCGGCAACCTCGATATCGACGAGCCGGGTGGGGGAAAAGAGATCTCGCTCATAAGCCGCCCTGTCGGGCTCCACGATCCATTGGGGAGACTCACCGGAAAGTCCGGCATCGTCCGCAAGCGGTGGGCCGGGGGCGGAGCACAGCGGGTCGGTGGGGACCGTGATCCAGTCTTCCTCGAGCACGATGGCAAGGGGCTGTCCCTTGGGGGGCACGCCGATCAGGCATCCCGCCTGAGGCAGCATGGGAGCACCCGGCTGCCGGGAGTGGCCGCATTCGGGGGCGGACAGCAGGACGGCGGCCCCGGAACGGCCGTCCGGATTTCCGTCCAGCGATTGGAACTCGTAATCCCGGAAAACGCCCTCGATGATGATATGCCGGGGGCCGGACTCCAGCAGCCGGATATGATTGGCATGGGCCGTCCGGCCGGAAAGGATCAGCAGGAGGGTCATGCAGAGAAAAACGGTCCGGTGTGCCGTTTTCGCGGTCGAACGGTGAGCGAATATCTGTCTCACGAACAATCCTCGTCGGAGAATTCTCTTTCCAGAAGATCCAGAACGATGTGGCCGACGGCGATATGGGCCTCCTGGATGCGCTGGGAGTTTTCGTGGGGCACCTTCAGGATCAGGTCGGCGGCTCGGGCCAGCGGACCCTCTTTCGATCCGGTCAGAGCGATGGTCACCAGCCCCAGTTGTCGAGCCTTTTTAACGGCCCGGAGGACATTTTCCGAGGTCCCGCTGGTGCTGATGCCCACCAGGATGTCTCCCTTGCGGCCGTGTGCTTCCACCTGTTTGGAGAAGACATCCTCGAAACCGTAGTCATTCGACAGGCAGGTCAGCACCGAGGTGTCTGTCGTTAGGGCGATGGCGGCCAGAGGCGGACGGCCTCTCCCGAAACGGCCCACCAGCTCCGCGGCCAGATGCTGGGCGTCGGCGGCGCTGCCCCCGTTGCCGCAGAACAGGACCTTGCCTCCCCGGCGGATACAGTCGATGATCCGGCCGGCCATCTCCACGATCGTAGCGGCGGCCTGCTCGGCCAGAGACTGCTTGACCTCGGCGCTCTGGCGCAGTTGTTGTCGAACGATTTCTTTGGGATCGGTTCCTTTGGGTCGGGTCATCAGGGACCTCTACTTTCCGGTGAAACCTTTCCAGATTTTTCCCAACAGGCTTTCGGACGGGTTCTCAGACAGCCCCCCGGTTTCATCCCGGGAACCGCAGACGGCGGATTCGGGCAGCGGCCGGCCCATCAGGATGCATCTGGGGTGATCGTCGACCAGGGCTCGGGCGGCCCGAGGGCCGACCACTCCGGCGGCGATATCCACCGCCGGCGATAATCTCACCGGGCGGCTGGAGGCGTTGTGGGCGTCACTGCCAATGAGATGCACCGTTCCCTTCTTCAACAGGGAAAGCGCGCATTTCTTCACCCGGCGACCGAACTGTCCCTCCAGGCTGCCGGCGTTGATCTGCAGCAATGCTCCGGAATGCAGCATGGGCTCCAGCACGGTCTCATCTCTCAGCACCGAGAAGTTTCTCTCGGGATGCGCCAGGATGGGGATGATCCCGCTCATGATGAGCTGAAAGATGACCCGGTCGGCCCCCGGCGGGATCCCCGGCATGGGAAATTCACACAGCAGATAACGCCCCGTTCCATTCACGGTCAGGGACGGGTAGTCCAGGAATCGTTCCAGGTCAGGCTGAAAGTAGATCTCCGCCCCCAGAACCAGACGGACCGGTAATTCCTTCTGAAGGATGGCTTCGGCCAGTCCGGAGAAACGGGTCTCGAACAGCTCGACTCGCTGCCGGCCGGGACGTTCCAGCAGATGCGGCGTGGCGCAGATGGTGTCGATGCCGTCCTCGGCCGCCATCCGGACCATAGCCAGCGATTCCTCTGTGTCCGCGGGACCATCGTCCACATCGGGCAGTATATGGGCATGCAGATCGATCATGGATTCTCACCGGCCGTGGATGGCCGCGGCGAATTCCCTGAGCCGGCCGGAGCCGGCCCCTTCTTCGAAGGCGTTGCCGATGACGACGAAATCGGCCCCGGCCGCCACCTTCTCCTGAGCCGTCCGCGGCTCCCGGATGCCGCCGCCGACCACCAGGGGCAGAGAGACGTATTCGTCCACCGCCCGGATCATCTCCGGTGAAACCGTGAGCCGGGCGCCGCTGCCGGCGTCCATGAAGATCAGCTTCATCCCCAGGTATTCAGCGGCCAGAGCGTGCGCCTGGGCGATGTCGGGTTTGTCGCGGGGGATGGGGAAGGTGTTGCTCATGTATTGCACGGACGTCAGCCGGCCGGAGTCGATCAGCATATAGCCGGTGGCGATGGGCTCGATGCCGATCTCCCGGATATACGGGGCCGATCGAACCTGCTGCTCGATGAGATGCTGAGGGCTGCGGCCGCTGATCAGAGAGAGATACAGAATGGCATCGGCATGGGCCGAGATCTGGGCCAGGTTCCCCGGAAAGATGATCACCGGCAGAGGCACATGTTCTTTGATCTCCCTGATGGTCTCATCGAAGCGGGCCGACAGCATCAGGCTGCTGCCCACCAGCAGGGCGTCCACCTCGCTGTTGGCGCAGCGCTCCGCCAGCCCTGTGAGCCGGTCGGCCTGCAGCCGGTCGGGATCCAGGAGCACCAGGAATCCGGCGCCCCGGTGCCGGATGATGTCGAGCAGGGTCTGATAGACCTTGCCCGGGCCCTTTGGGCTGTGGTCATCGAGCGAGTGCCGGTGAGACTTCATAACACCTCTCGGTTTCTGTCGATGAGTGAATGGCGGCTGAGCCATTAACCCTTCCGGCCGCCGTCTGCCAGCAGGGCGCCGACGATCTCGGGCACTTCGGCTAAAACCTGGGACAGTTTCTCCGGGTCACCGCCGCCTCCCTGGGCCAGATGCGGCTTGCCGCCGCCCTTGCCGCCGGCCGCCTGGGCCGCCTTGCGGACAATATCACCGGCCTTGAGGCGGTCCCGTTTCTGGGCCTCATCGCCCACCACAGCCACCAGCTGGATGCGGCCCCCGGCCAGCATTCCCAGAACGCCCACGCCGCGGCGAAGCTTTTCGCGGAGAGCATCGGCCATCTTGAGGAGAGCGTCCCGATCGATCACCTCCACCTGGGCGGCCACGATCTGCACCCCGTTCACCTCCCGGGCCCCGTCGAGGATGTCATCAAGCCGTGTGACCGCCGATCGGGTGGCGGCCCGTTTGAGCTTCTTGTCCAGTTCCCGGTTGGTCTCGAGAAGTTTCTCGACCCGCTCCAGCAGGCCGTCGGTGTCGACCTTGAGACGCTCTGACAGCTCCCGGATGACCGAACGCTGCCGGCGAATCCAGAGCAGCGCCGGTTCGCCGGTGAGCGCCTCGATGCGGCGCACGCCGGCGGCGATACCGTTCTCGCTGAGGATCTGGAACAGCCCGATCTCCCCGCTCGACCGCACATGAGTCCCGCCGCATAGCTCCCGGCTGGTGCCGGCCACCTCGACCACCCGGACCTGCTGATCGTATTTCTCGCCGAACAGGGCCGTGACCCCTTCCTGGCGGGCCTGCTCCAGGGAGGTCTGGCGGGTGGTCACCGGCCGGTTCCGGCGAATGTGCTCGTTGACCAGCTGCTCCACCCGCTCCAGCTCATCCGGCGTCATGGCCGAGTAGTGGGTGAAGTCGAACCGCAGGCGCTCCGCAGAGACCAGAGAGCCCGATTGATGTACGTGGTCGCCCAGGACCTCCCGCAGCGCCGCCTGCAGCAGGTGAGTGGCGGTGTGGTTCCGGGCGGTGGCCAGGCGGCGGTCGGAGTCTACCGAAGCGATGACCGATGGGGACGCGATCTCTCCCTGCTTCAGCTTGCCTCTGTCGCCCTTCTGGAGATTTCCGATATGAATGATCTCATCGCGGCCTTTGACGTTACTTCGCTTTGTGTTGATCACCTCAAGAAGGATGCTCTCGCCGGCGATGCGTCCTTTGTCGCCCAGTTGTCCCCCGGCGTCCGCGTAAAAAGGTGTTTTGTCGAGAATGACCTCCACCTGATCGTTATCCAGAACATCCAACTTTCTGATGACCGATTGAGATTCGCAGACATCGTAGCCGACGAAGACCGAGCTTTTTCCTTTCGTTATTTCTTTATAGTTACGGGCCTTTATTTCGACATCTGACTCGACCGTTACCACCCGGGACCTCGACCGCTGCTCCTCCAGGGCCCTCTCGAACCCGGCGGTGTCCACCTCAAGACCCTTCTCCTGGGCCATCACCCGGGTCAGGTCAACGGGGAAGCCGTAGGTGTCATAGAGACGAAAGGCTTCCTCTCCGGGAACGATCTTCACGCCCCGCCGGCTCAGGTCGGCGCTGAGCTCCTCGAATCGCTCAATCCCCTGATCCAGTGTCTGGCCGAAACGTTCTTCCTCGGCCTTGATGACCAGGGCGACATGCTCCCGGCCCTGATGAAGCTCGGGATAGGCCTGCCCCATGATGTCCACGACCGTTCCGGAAAGCTGATAGATGAACGGCCGGTGCAGGTCCAGGATGCGGCCGTGTCGCGCCGCCCGGCGGAGAATACGGCGCAGCACGTAGCCCCGGCCCTCGTTCGAGGGCATGGCGCCGTCGGAGATGGCGAAGGTCAGGGCGCGGATGTGGTCGGCGATGACCCACATGGAGGTGCGCAGGCGCTCGTCGGCTTCATCGCGGCCGCTGAGCGCGACGATGCGCTCGATGATCGGGCGGAACAGGTCCGTTCCATAGTTGGAGTCGGTCTCCTGCATGATGGCGGCCAGCCGCTCCAGGCCCATTCCGGTGTCCACGTGCTTGGAGGGCAGCTCGGTCAGCCGGCCGGAACGATCCCGCTGATACTGAATGAAGACCAGATTCCAGACCTCCAGGAACCGGTCGCAGTCGCAGTTGACATCACAGCCGGGTTTTCCGCATCCGAACTGCGGGCCGCGGTCGAAGTGAATCTCGGAGCACGGTCCGCACGGCCCGGTTTCGCCCATCTCCCAGAAGTTGTCCTTGGCTCCGAACCGCAGGACCCGGTCGGCGGGCAGGTCGGTCACCCGGGGCCACAGCTCGGCGGCCTCGTCATCTTCGGTGAAGACCGAGGCCCACAGGCGGTCCTTGGGAAGGCCCATGGTGACGGTGAGAAATTCCCAGGCGTAACGAATGGCCTCCTTTTTATAGTAATCTCCGAATGACCAGTTGCCCAGCATCTCGAAGAAGGTGTGGTGCAGGCCGTCCCGGCCCACTTCCTCCAGGTCGTTGTGTTTTCCGCTGACCCGGATGCATTTCTGCGCCGAGGCCGCCCGGCGGTAATCGCGGGTCTCCAGGCCCAGAAAAATGGGTTTGAACTGGTTCATCCCGGCGTTGGTGAACAACAGGGTGGGGTCATCCTCCGGGACCACCGGGGAGCTGGGTACGATGCGGTGCTCCCGGTCCTCGAAGTAGCCCAGAAATTTCGTCCTGATCTGGTTTGATGTCATGGTTGGAAACATCCTCGATGGCTTGCCCGTCGAAGGAGAGCCGCTTCGTCGCGGGCTGTCAATCGTTCGGCCGGTCGGATTTCTCCGCTTTCCATTCGCCCAGAACTTGCTCGACCGCCTCCCGGACCACCGGGCGGTCGAATCCCCTTCGCAGGAGATAATCGGCCATCCTTCTTCGGGCCGTCTTCTCGTCCAGGCGGCGATACCGGCCTTCACGGGCCCGCAGGAGGTCTGCCGCCAGCAGCTCGGGGGAAAGATCCCGGAACGTTGCCGTGACCACCCGATCGATGATCTCATCGGGCACGTGCTTGAGGCGGAGCTCCCGGCGCAGCAGGTGTTCGCCCAGCGGCTTGGTGTTCATCCGGTCAGTGGCCCAGCGGCGGGCGAAGTCCTCATCGTCCAAAAGGCCGGCCTGGCCGAGCTGGTCGATCACCCCTTCGATGATCTCCCCGTCGTGACCGCGCCGGGCCAGGCGTTCGCGGACCTCCCAGATGCTGCGGATGCGATAGCCCAGAAAGTCGAGAGCGTAATGTTTCGCCCGGCTCTTCTCCTCGGCCCGGGCGATCCCTTCCAGCTCATCGCGATCGAGCGTCCGGCCCTTTCGAAGTCCCAGCTCCAGGGCCAGCTGCGCATCCATTCCCAGAGCGAAAGAGCCGTCCAGAAAAACGGAAACTCTCCGGGGATTGCGCTTCTGCACCTCCAGCTTGGTGATGGTCACCTTGTGAGGCCGGGAGTCGGCGGACATGGTCTCGGCCATCCCAATCGTTTCTGCCTGCGGTCTACTGCTTCCCCTTGGGCGGCGCTTTCTGCTCTTTCTGCTCCGCCTCGTCCTTTTTCTCCGTCCCGGTCATCCCCAGGCTCTCCCGGAGCTGCTGCTCGATCTTCCCGGCGATATCGTCGTGCTCACGCAGGAACAGGCGGGCGTTCTCGCGGCCCTGTCCGAGACGCTCGTCGCCGTAGGAGAACCAGGTCCCGCTCTTGGACACCACGCCGTGATCGGCGGCCAGGTCCAGAAGCTCGGCTTCCCGGGAGATGCCCTCACCATAGATGATGTCGAACTCGGCGTCGCGGAAAGGAGGGGCCAGCTTGTTCTTGACCACCCGGACGCGGGTCCGGTTGCCGATGGTCTGGTCGCCGCTCTTGACCGAGCCGATCCGGCGGATGTCCAGGCGCAGCGAGGCGTAAAATTTCAGCGCCCGGCCGCCGGTGGTGGTCTCGGGATTGCCGAACATGACTCCTAATTTCATCCGGATCTGGTTGATGAAGACGACGCTGGTCCTCGATTTGCTGATCGTCCCGGTGAGCTTGCGCAGCGCCTGCGACATCAGGCGGGCCTGCAGGCCCATGTGGGAGTCGCCCATCTCGCCCTCGATCTCGGCCCGGGGGACCAGGGCGGCCACCGAGTCGATCACCACCACGTCGATGGCTCCGCTGCGCACCAGGGTCTCGGCGATCTCCAGGGCCTGTTCGCCGGTGTCCGGCTGGGAGACCAGCAGGTTGTCGATGTCCACTCCCAGTTTTCGGGAATAGCTCGGGTCCATGGCGTGTTCGGCGTCGATGAAGGCGGCCACGCCCCCTTTCTTCTGCGCCTCGGCGATGACGTGCAGGGCCAGGGTGGTCTTGCCGGAGGACTCCGGACCGTAGATCTCCACGACCCGGCCCCGGGGGATGCCGCCGACGCCCAGCGCGGCGTCCAGTCCGATGGAT
>CAZOYL010000008.1:0-16582 GCA_964584035.1 uncultured Gemmatimonadota bacterium
CGACCTCATCGTGGATGACGACGGCTCCGAGGATTATGAACGATACTACCAGGCCGCCCTGGACAGCGCCGGAACATCACACGGCACCCTGGATAACGCCACCACCATGATCGACGCCGAACGGATGGCGCCTTTTCCGGCCGTGGTCTGGTTCACCGGTCAAGCGGCTCCGGTGTTGACCGGGGAGGATCGCGAGGCGATTTCCGGATACCTCGACGGAGGCGGACGACTGTTCATCTCCGGACAGGACATCGCCTCGGCGCTGTGCGACTCGGCCGGCGGGGAGTCGGACTCGAGCGCGGCGGAATGGTTTGAGAGCACCTTTTCGGCGGCCTATGGAGGCGAATATACCGGCACGCTGATGCTGCATGGAGCCGCCGGCAACAGCATTTCCGATGGCTTAACGCTGAGCGTTTCCGGCGGTGACGGCGCCGGAAATCAGGTCTCGCCCGATATCGTCGAGCCCATCTTCGGACAGACCTATTTTGCCTATCAGGTTTTCAGCTATTCCGATTACTATGACTGGCCGCCCATGGGAGCCTTCACCGTCAGTACCGGGGCCTACCGGGTGGTCTATTTCGCCTTCGGCTTCGAGGCCATCGACAATGCCCCGGACCGGGCCCTGCTGATGGGCCGTATCATGGAATACTTCGAGGGCTCCACTCCGGTAGAGGCGGGTACCGAGAACGTGTCGAATCCGCAGGATTTCTCTCTGTCACCCAACTACCCCAATCCCTTCAACGCCGCCACGACCTTCGCTCTTTACGTGCCCGGAGACGATCCCGCCGCCGTCTCCCTGAGGATCTACAACGTCCTGGGCCAGGAGGTGCGCGCCCTGTTGGATGGTCCGGTGACCCCCGGCAGCCATCTGATCCTCTGGGACGGGACCGATGACGGGGGCGGGGATCTGGCCAGCGGAGTGTACTTTTCCCGGATGGGGTCGGGAAGCTTCTCTCAAACACGGAAGATCGTGTTCACCAGGTAATCTCAAGAAATACTTTTTCAAGCTCGCCAGATCGTGCTGGCCCGATGGAGCTGCAGCGTGATGCCGGTCGGTACGGTAAGAAATGAAGCGATACCCGATCATAGAATTGTTGAGGATCCCATGAGCACGTTCAAAGGTCTTCTTCGCCTGCTGTGGCCCGTAGCCCTGGTTTCCCTGTTGGCCAGCTCTCTCCTGTTCTCGCTGGCCGTCTCCGAGGAGGAGCAGGACCAGGCTCAGGCCCAGGAACGGGTCCAGGAACAGGACCAGGCCGAGCTGCCCCTGGCTCCCGATTTTTCCCTCAAAGATCTGGATGGAAAGCGCGTCGCCCTGAGCGACCTGCTCGGCCGGGGCCCCGTCCTGATCGATTTCTGGGCCACCTGGTGCAAGCCCTGCGTCAAGGAGCTGCCCCACCTGCACGACCTGTACCTGAAATACAGGGACCGGGGATTTCAGGTGGTGGCCGTCTCCGAGGACTCGCCCCGCAGCCTCTCCAAGGTGAAGAGCTTTGTGGCCGGCAACAAGTACGAGTTTCTGGTCCTGCTGGACGAGAACAGCGCCGTGCAGCGCAAGTTCAACTTTCGGGCCCTGCCCTATACCGTCCTGCTGGACAAGGATGGCCACGTGATCCACAGCCGCGTGGGATACCGCCCCGGGGATGAGCGGGTCCTGGAGGGGATGTTCCTGCCCCTGCTCGAGGCCCAGGAAGCCGCCGGGGAGGTCTCCAATCCGCCGGCGGATGCCGGTCAGGAGGATCAGGACACCGGGGACGAATCGGAAGCGGCCGAAAAACAGCGCGACCAGCGGAACTATGTCAAGAAGGTCAAGGGCCAGGAGGCCCGAAAGGTCCAGGCCGAGGAGCGCGATGAGTAAATTCCGTTCGAGCCGGTTGAATCTCTGCCCGGCCCCGGGCATTTTTTTCTGTCTGGTTCTGAGTCTGTGTTTACCCGCCGGCGCGGCCCAGATGCTGGGCTTCGACCTCAGCAATCAGATGGAGTACTCCTGGGACACCGAGGACCAGGAGGAGACCTTCGAGAACTGGCTGGACGTCAACTACCGCCTGGACATCCTCACCACCGGCCTGCGCTTCGAGGCCTTTCAGCCGTCCAAGTCGGGCCAGCGCAAGGAAGAGGTGTCGTTCATCTACTTCCAGGTGGAGAAGGACGAGATCACCCTGCGGGCCGGCGATTACTACGCCATCTTCGGCCGCGGGCTGACCCTGCGGTCATACGAGGACCGCGATCTGCGGGTGGACAACAAACTCACCGGCCTGAAGCTCCAGGGCTACTGGGACAAGCTGGAGGTCACCCTGCTGGCCGGCCGTCCGCCGCGCAAGGACCGCGACAACGCCGACGAGATGCGCGGCCTGGACTTCAGCCTGCAGCCCGCCCCGGGGTTGAGTTTCGGGTACAGCTACGTGACTCTGGAAGGGCCGACGACCACCGGCAAGGGCACCGAGCTCACCGCCCTCCGCTCGGAGGCCTTTCGCGGCCCGGTGAGCTTTTACGGCGAATTGGCCCGGCGCTTCAACAGGAACGGTTACGGCCTCTATCTGTCCTCCAGCCTGGCCCTGTCCGGCCTGGCCGTGACGGCCGAGTTCAAGGATTACGACCGTATCGCCCTGCGCACCGGCGACGGGCTGGAGTATAACTCCCCCCCGGCCCTGACCCGGGAGCACACTTACTCCCTGTTCCGCCGCCATCCCCATACCCTGGACAGCGACGATGAAACCGGGTTGCAGGTGGAGGCCAGCCTGTCGCCCCTGGAGGACACCTCGGTGCTGCTCAATTACAGCTACACGGCCGTTCACGATGGCGGCTCCTTCGCCCCGGCCGAGCCGGAGCTGTTCGGCGATTGGGGCGGGCCGGTCTTCCGCGAGGCCTATATCGAGGTCTCCCGGGAGCTGGGGCACAAGGCCTCGCTGGCCGCCGCCGGGGGAAAATCCCGGCTGGAGGAGGCCACCGTGAACACCGGGGTGATCGACCTGAGCATCTACCTGGACGATCTCAACAGTCTGCGCTGCGAGCTGCAGGGGCAGCATACCGAGGAGCACGGTGAGTATGACGACCACATGCTGAGCGTGGAATACACCCGCGCGCCGGGGCTGTCGCTCAGCTTCGTCGGCGAGCGGACCAACAAGTCGGACCTGCAGAAGCTGCCCGGCGAGGCCAACCGGTGGTTCTTCACCCAGCTCGACGTTCAGCTGACCGACAACCACGACCTGACCCTGTTTCTCGGCTCCCGCCAGGGCGGCTTCATTTGCACCGGCGGCCGGTGCCGCTGGGAGCCGGAGTTCGAGGGCCTCGAGCTGAAGCTGCTGAGTTATTTCTAGAGACGGCGGAGGACTCATTGCCTGACAAAAAGAGCTGGATGAGCGCCCCGGTCTTCATCATCGTGCTCATGCTGGTGATGGCCGCGTCACCAGTCTTCAGCCGCCCTCTGGCCGGCCAGCCGGCTGCGGGCGGTTTTTTATTGGTCGAGCAGGATCTATCCGAACAGGATCCGGCCGGGCCGGCAGCCGATTCGACGGCCGCCGATTCGGCGGCGGCGGGTTTCACGGCATCGGATTCATCCGCGTCCCGGCCTGTTAAGACCAAGAATCCCGCCGGCGCGCTGTTGCGCTCGCTGGCCCTGCCCGGATGGGGACAGCTCTATAATGAGCAGTACATCAAGAGCGCCCTGGCCGTAGCCGCCGAGGGACTCCTGGTGGCCGGGGCCGTGGTCGAGCATGGACGGGCCGAGGACGATCACGCCATCTATCAGGATCTGTCTCGCTCCGATGAGGAGCGCGAGGCGGCCTGGCGGCGATACTCCCGGCGGATCGACAAGCGGAACACCTACCTGTGGTATTACGCCGGATTCAAGTTCCTCAGCGCCATCGACGCCTATGTGGACGCCCACCTGTACCGATTCGACGAGGGGCCGTTCGGGGTTGATATCGAGGCCCGGCCTGAGGATCATTTAGATGTGCTCGTGCTGATGAAGTATACGATCAGGTAGGAGGGGCCGGCGTTCGGTTGGGCGGTGTCGAGGGGCGCAACGGAAATTGTTTCATGTTTATACAGGGGCGCAGCATGCTGCGCCCCTGTTTCATTGTCATTCTGATGGTGATTAACGTCCGAAGAATCTGCTTTTTCATTCTGTTCTCCGTGCCAGCACAAAAAGCAGATCTTTCGCTGCGCTCGGGATGACAGTTCATCCTCGTCGAAAAACAGCTTGACAAAATGTCTAAACTGCGGTAAAATGATGGTGGAATGGAATTTATTTTTCCGATTCTTCGGAGAAATCCTCACTCGTACCCGGGGAGGCTTGAATAATGAAAACCCTGATAAGGAGTTCAGTATTTGCCTGTCTTCTTCTGCTGCCGATTCTCATTGTTCCCCCCCGGGCCGCCGGCCTTTCCCCCGTATCTTGTGTTGAATCTACCGGCGGACCCTTGGGCCGGACCGACCTGCTGGGCACCACATGGTACGACAACCAGCACAATGGCACCATCGGCCGGATGGTCTCGATGACGCCGGGAGGAGGCCGGCACTTCTGTTGGATGAACGGGCTGGATTCAATGGCCGTCGATCGGCATGTGTTCTACAATTTTTTTGACCATATCGATGGCATCAGATATCCGGAATTGGGTTATCAGATCGATCAGGGATACCGGGCCGGCTATTGTGCGATGGCGCAGTTTCACACGGGGGAGCCGGTCATGGCCTATCATAAACAGGATAATATCGACGATGACTGGGAGGTTCAGATATATTCTGATTTTACGGAAGGATTCGAGGGGTTTTGGAACGACATCGAGAACCCCTCATGGGGCCAGATGAGCTGGCCGAAGCTGACGGTCTGCAAGAGGGATTACATTCATGTCGTCGGCTTCGAGTACAGCGATCGCCAGAGCAACCGCATCGCCTATACGCGATCAGAGGATGGCGGCATGACCTTCACCCCATGGGAGGTGATCGACACCCTCCTGGTCATCTCGCACGACATCGCCGCCTCGCCCGTGTCCAACAAAGTGGGCATCGCTTACACGAAGGTGACCTTTTATGTTCCCCCGGATCCACCCTGGTGGCACGGGTGGTTTCTGCCCCTGACCAGCGACGTCTATCTGGTCGAATCGCCGGATGGGGTCACCTGGGATTTTTCCGCCCGGCAGAACATCACTCAGGTCCTTCTGGCCGACACCAGCCGGTACCCCGACAGCACCTGGGCCAACGGGGATACCCTGAGGGCGTATTGTGACGTCAGCCTGCTTTACGATCGTGACGATCAGGCCCATCTGGCCTTCACCACCCGCGGCTTCTGGCAGGAAGCCTATCTGGCCATGTGGCCCGATAGTTTCGTCAATGTGGAGATCAGCCGGGATGCCTCCATGATCTGGCACTGGAGCGAGGCGACCGACACCCTCACCCGGATCGCCGACGGCTGGTACAACGTGGGCGACCCCGATGTGGGCATCAACGATTACCGCGGCGCCGGACACGGCCGCAGCACCGTGGATCGGCCCTGCCTGGCCGAGGACCCGGAGAGCGGGCACCTGTACTGCATCTATACCCGCTGCACCCAGGGCGACACCTCCGGCGGCCCGGCGCCGAGCCACGGCTGGGCCAACGGCGAGATCTACGGCTCGGCCTCCGCCGACGGCGGCCTGAACTGGTCCCCGGGCACGAATCTGACCAACACGCCCAGCCCGGAGTGCACGCCGGGGGACTGCTTCGACGAGGACTATGCCTCCCAGACCCGGCTGGTCAACGATACCCTGCACATCATCTATATCGAGGACAAGGACGCCGGCGGGGTGGTCTGGACCGCGCCCCAGGAGGGCATCTGGACCGAGAATCCGGTCATCTATCAGAAGGTGCCGGCCGACCTGATCCCCACCGGACCACCCTATGTGCCGAACTACTATTTTCATGTGGGGCCGGTGGGGGCGACGAAGGTTGAGGAGCCGCAGCTGGTCAGTGGTTCCCTTCCTGAGGGCTTCGCCCTCCACCAGAACTACCCCAACCCCTTCAACGCGACCACCCAGATCCGTTACCAGATCCCCCAGGCCGGTCACGTCATCCTGAAGGTCTTCAACACCCTGGGCCAGGAGGTGCGCACGCTGGCCGACAGCCGGCAGGAGGCCGGGGAGTATGTGGTCCGTTGGGACGGGCGCGATGCCGAAGGTGGTGATGTGGCTAGTGGGCTGTATTTCTGCCGGATGGAGGCGGGGGGGTTCAGCAGAAGCATGAAGATGGTATTGCTGAGATAAGGTGGGCACAAGCAGTGTGTATGAAGCAGTAGGCAGTGTGCGGTGGGCGGGCGGTTAATTTCCAAGTTACAATGATGTGTTTCAACACAGGGGCACAGCGTGCTGTGCCCTTTTCCCTTGACAAAACATCTCGTGTCTGATAGACTTATTAATGAAGGGACATGTCCAATAACCGGGAAGGATGTCTCTGTTGAAAAATAGTGGATCTCGACAGCCGGCACAGGTCGTCATGCTGACGACCAGCCTGATCCTGACCGTTGTCCTGGCCTCTTCTTCACCGTCCTCCGCCCAGCCGGTCATCAGCGCCGTCACCGCCAATTCCGACACCGTCGGTCTATATGAGAAGCTCGAGCTGACGGTCGATCTGACGGCATCATATACCAATCCCTTCGACCCCGGGGACGTCGATCTGCGGGCCGTGTTCACATCGCCCACATTGGAGCGCTGGTCCGTCAACGGCTTCTGGGACGGAAACGGCTGGAGGATCCGCTTCGCGGCGGGGGACATGGGATCGTGGAATCACACTGTATACCTGGGCGATGGGACGGGGCAGGACAGCACTGACGGAAGCTTCGAATGTCGGCCCTCACCCCACCGCGGCTGGCTGCGGGTTTCTCCTGACGACGGTCATTTTTTACAGCACGACGACGGCACGCCCTTTTTCGGCATCGGCCAGTGCCGCTGCTGGTCTTTGGATGATGTGCCCGGCATCCTCGACGACATGCAGGAGCATGGCATGAACACCCTGGTCTACTGGATGCCCTCCTGGGACAACGCGCTGGTCACCCTGGCCACCGGGTACGACCAGTATGACATGGATCACGCCGCCGAGATCGACACGGTGGTGAACAGCTGCGAGGCGCATGACATCTGCCTGGCGCTGACAATCTGGAACCACGACGAGCTGCGCGGAGCCGGCCACCCCTGGCCGCGGAAATATTTCGACGAGTACAATCCTTTTCATGACCTGACCGATGCCACCGGCTTCATGACCGACTCGACATCGTGGGCCTATCAGGAAAAACTCTATCGCTATATCATCGCCCGCTGGGGCTACTCCCGGGCCATCGGCCTGTGGCACACCGTCTGCGAGATCGACGGGACCACCAATTCCTATAATAACGATGCCGCCACCGATCCCTGGCACATCAAGATCAAGGACTATTTCACCGGCAACGATCCCTTCGGTCATCCCGCCACCGCCTCCAAATCGGCCGACGGAAGCGTCTGGAACTGGCCGGCCGGCTTCGGCATCATGGACTGCCCCCAGGCGCATGTCTATGGCGATGGGGAGGGCATCTCCAGCGCCATCGCCTCCCGGACACAGACTATGTGGTCGGGGTATAACAAACCTAACTTCATCGGCGAGTTCGGAGCCAGCTACGGCACCGCCCCGACGGTCAAACATCTGCACGACGGCATCTGGGCCGGCCTGGCCGCCGGTGGGGCCATCGCCCCGCTGGACTGGAACGACGGCGGCGACTGGGGCGATCTGACCCCGGAGATGTATGACCAGCAACAGAATCTGGCCGACTTCGTATTCGGTTTGCCGATGGCCCGGCTGAGCCTGAGCCCGCTTTCCTTGTCCATCGATGCGGAATTCAACGCCTGGGGCATGGCCGGCGACCGGGTGGGATACTTTTGGATCCAGGACGCCAGCCCCGGGGAGATCAACGCCGGCGCCACCCTGACCGTCTCCGGGCTGACCGGGGGCCAGTGGTCCTTCGCTTGGTACGACACCTGGAGCGGAGAATTCCTGCCGGATCGGGCGATGGAGGCCGCGGTCGGCGGATCTATCGCCACCATCGTCCCGGACTTCACCGATGATATCGCCTGCCGGTTCCATCGAGCGGGCGAGATCGGGCAGCGGGTCGTTCACCTGGGTCCCATCGGGGACGTGACCACCTGGCCGGGCACCCCGTATCGGTGGAAGGACATCGCCGATCACATCTACGATCAGAGCTATCAGGACACCTTCACCTACGATCAACCGAGGGTCACGGTGGCCTTCGATCCCTATGGCCAGACCTTCCGGGGCACGCTGCAGGGTTACGGGCTCAAACCCAACTTCGCCTACCAGATGAAACTGGTGGGCAAACCAAACGGCCTGTGGGGCCTGGAGGCCGACGACGAATCCAACGAGCATATCGGGTATCAGGGACGGTGGTGGCGCGAGCAGCCCGATCCGGGCAACAGCAATGATGCTGATTATGAAGCCCACCAGGATGATTCCAGCTACATCTTCGTCGGCTATCTGTTGTTCGACTATTTCGCCACGGACGAATACGGCCATGTGGAGAAGGGCTTCCAGCTCAACGGCAGCTACCACGTGCTGTGGAACACGGTTCTCAATTCACGGGAGCCCGGCCCCAACGACTCGCCCATCACCGGGCACACAGTTCGGGCCGCGGGATACCATCCGGCTTACGATACAGCTCATGCTCCCGCGGAAGTGGGGCTCTATGCCGAGTGGGAGCCCGGCCGGGACCTGCCCGGAGAGGTGACCCTGCCGGCCTGGATGTATCACCTGCAGTTCATCCTCACCGAGGAGAGCTTTCACCAGAGCGGCATCGGGGGCTACTGGGCCGGAGCCATGGGCTGCGACACACTCCTTTTCAGCATCCCGGATACGGCATCATCGCCGGTTATCACCGCCATTCTCCCGGACGTCGGATCGATGCATCTCCGCCTGGAGTGGACGGCCGTCCCGGATGCTGTCTTCAACGTCTATCGCGACACCAGCCATGATTTTTTGCCCTCGGTGCCTCTGGCCACCGGGCTGGTCGGGACGACCTACACCGATACCGCGGCGAACTGGCTGGGCCATTCCGGCCGCAGTTATTATTACGCCGTGACGGCCGTGGCGGGCGGCAAGGAGTCGTCGCCGTCCGGCCGCGTCGGGGAGTTCGATACGGAATTGTTCAATGTGAACTAGGAGTGGGATGCCGGCGGCCAGGAAAGCGCCACCGGGCTGTATTTCTGCCGGATGGAGTGGGAAGCTTTTCGTCAGACAGTCAAAATGATCTTGGTCAGATAACTGAAAGAAGAGAGATGAACGAAAGGGAGGGCGCAGCGTGATGCGCTCTTTTTTTTATGTATTCCGTCGGCCGGCTATTTCCGGCGTCGAATTGGGTACGTTTTTTGCAATAGAAATATTCTTTGTGAGGGAGTTCCGTGAAGAATATCACGGTCATGAGATCGGCAGCGGAAAAAAGTAGGGAATAAATTCCTTGACAAAAACATCGAGAATGAGGTAACATTAAAAGAGGAAGGTTTTTACTCAAGAGCTGTCGCCGCTGAATGGATTTCTCAAACCGGGAGGCCCAAGGATGTCACTCAAGCCCTTCATGATCATTCTGTTGTTTCTCTCCGTTCTGATCAATGCGCCCCCCTCACGGGCGGTCGAAGAGCCGTTGTATGTCCCCGGCCAGATCATCGTCAAGTTCACCGATGAGGTCGATCTGACCACTATGGTCAAGCTGGATGGACCGCCGCTCTTCAATATCGCCTCACTGGATCAAAAGATACGACAGTATGGTGTCCGCCGTGTGCAGCCCCTCTTTGCGCACAAGACCTCTCAATTGGGCCGTATCTGTCAGATAGACTTCGACCCGGGACAGGATGTCCCGGCCGCGGCCGCCGCCTTCGCCGAGGACCGGCATGTCATCTATGCCGAGCCGCGCTACATCGACCGGCTCTGCGCCGTTCCCTCCGATCCCGATTATCTGACCGATATGCAGTGGTACCTGGAACAGGTCCAGGCCCCACAGGCCTGGGATGTGGTCCGGGGCGACAGCTCGGTGATCATCGCCATCGTCGACCAGGGGGTCGACTGGAACCATCCCGATCTGTACGGCAACATGTGGATCAATCCCGGAGAGGACATCAATGGCGACGGCCAGGTCACCGGCGTCGACTGGAACCTGGTCGATGATGACAGCAACGGGTACGTCGATGACTTCTTCGGCTGGGACTTCGGGGGGTACGGCTACCCCGACTGGAATCCTATGGAGACTCCGGGTCCCTATGGACCCCATGGGACCCACTGCGCCGGTATCGCTGCGGCCGTCACCGATAACGCTCTCGGGGTGGCCGGGATGTCATGGAACTGCTCCATCATGGCGGTGAAGGTCACCGAGGACGAGAATCCCGCCGTCTATTACGGTTACGAGGGCATCCAGTACGCCGCCGACAACGGCGCCGACGTCATCAATGTCAGCTGGGGACGCTCCCTCGGCAATCCCAGCCAGGTTCAGCAGGAGATCATCGACAGCGCCTTCGCCCGGGGCTGCATCATCGTGGCCGCCGCCGGCAACGATCCCGGCGTTCTGCCCCCGGACACCTGTGCCCTGTACTATCCGGCCTGGTACGATCATGTCACCGCCGTGGCCGCCACCGATGCCGATGACTGTATTCTGGACTGGTCCTTTTACGGCTCCTGGGTAGACGTCTGCGCGCCCGGGACCAATATCTACAACACCTTCTGGGATGACACCTACGGCACCCGGGAGGGCACCAGCATGGCCACCCCGGTGGTGGCCGGAGCGGCCGGTCTGTTGAAGACGTCACAGCCGGACATGAACAGCGACGAGTTCGAGATGCAGATGCGGACCGCCTCCGATGATATTGAAAGTCTCAACCCGGGCTATGAGGGCTGGCTGGGGGGCGGCCGGCTGAACGCCTACCGGGCGCTGCAGGAGAATGTCGCCGTGGTGCTGGCCGGGTTCCAGGCTGCCGCCGGTCAGGATCACATCCTGTTAAGCTGGGTCACGGTCTCGGAGACGGACTGTCAGAGCTGGGAGATCTATCGAAGCAGCCGGGAGGGGGGCGAATACATCAAGATGGCCGTGCTCCCCGGCAGGGGTTCGTCGGAGTATGAGCATCGATATCAATGGACCGACCGACAGGTCACGGCGGGATTGACATACTCCTACAAGCTGAAGCAGGTGGATTTCGACGGCAGCCTGTGGTGGTCGGATCCGGTGTCTGCCGCCATGGCCGGCGGCGGCGCGGTTCCTGAAAGCTATGCTCTTCGCCAGAACTATCCCAATCCCTTCAACGCCCATACCAATATCAGCTATCGTCTTCCGGAGTATGGTCAGGTCACCCTGCAGATTTTCAACATCCGGGGTCAGGAGGTCAGGACCCTGGCCGCCGGCGGGCAGAATGCCGGATGGCATGAGCTGTCCTGGGATGGCATGGATGCCGGGGGCCGACCGGTGGCCAGCGGGCTGTATTTCTGCCGGATGCGGGCGGGGGGAGACAGCCGGACGGTGAAGATGGCGCTGGTCAGATAAACGGCTCAGATAAATATGGCCGTATGGCGGTGTGCAGCACGATCGCCTCGATCACAGGCACTGTCGTTGCGCCCCGGCCGAAGGGCACATAAAAAAGCCGCAGGTTATGAACCCGCGGCTTTTTTTAAATGAAGGCTGGTGAAAACCTCAGGAGGTCTCTTCCTCTCCACCCTCCGGCTCTTTCTCCTCGGATTTCTTCTTCTTCGGGGGAGGTTCTTTTTCCTTCTTCTCCTCAGCGGCGGGGGCCTCCTGCTCCATCTCTTCCTCCGCCGGAGTTTCCTCAAACTCCTCGAACTCCTCGAGATCCTCCTCCTCGTCCTCCCGTTCCAGCAGGTTCTCGTCGTCCTTACGCTTTCTGATGATCAGGTAGATGATGGTCTGGCCGGCGCTCCAGGTGGCCATGCCGTAAGACAGCACCAGGCCGAAGATGATCAGAAGAAAGATGCCCAGGATGACGACGGCCGCCGATTCGGCTCCGTGAAGCTCCATGCGAGGCATCCGGTAGATCGAGATCAGGGCCAGCTTTCCGGTCCACCAGCCCTTGTCCCACAGGGACCAGAGGCTCATCCTGGTGGGCAGCCAGTCGATGGCGGCCACGGCGATGTTGTGCAATTTGGGCCCCATGGTCCAGCCCATGATCACGTAACCGGCCTTCAACGCCCAGTAGCTGAACAGGCCGAATACATAGACGGCGGCCACCACCAGACCGCCCAGTAAAACGTTATAGATCACGAACCGCCAGGTCTGGCTCCAGATGCTGGAGAAAAATTGGATCATGGTCTCGAAGGAGTCCTCCCGTGCCGTGGCCACGATGGCCGGGCCCATGATCATGCCCACCGAGAAAACCACGCCCAGGAAAACCAGGAACAGCGCCGCCCCCCAGATGGGAATGGTGAAGACGGCCACCAGGAGTTCTCCCAGGAAGGGGATTTTGCCGATCAGTCCGGCGATGATGCCGCAGACGACCAGAAAGGCCATGATGATGATGATCATGATGGGAGAGATGATGATGGCCTTCCAATTCTTTTTGATGAACTCGATCGATTCCCGGGCGGTGTAGAAATCATCGCCCTTGAGCTGCTGGTAAGTGATTTTGGCGGAGGCGGTGCTGTACATCAGCCACATGATCACCCAGAAAATGATGCCGGCGATGTAGATGATCCAACCCGGCCAGGACAGCACCCCGGGCACGACCGCGGGAAACAGCCGGTATGTCGCCCAGGTCGCCCCCAGGCCGATGCCGCTGAGCAGCAGTGCGACATAGGCGAGGATGAAATACCCCACATATCCCAGCAGAAAGCCCCAGAATTGCAGCAGGATCTTCTTGCCGCTGAACCCGTACCGGGCAGCTCGAAAGACGTCCCGGAAATCGAAATACAATTTCATCATCGGACCCCCCTTTCTGAATGAAAAGACCTCAGAGATTCAAGTGTGGCTGGTCGTGACGAAATTCTAACGCTTTTTTCAGTCGCTGTCAACAAAAAAATTGCCTCAAGGCGTAAAATTCGAGAGGGAAGGGACAGAATTTAATTGACAACGAGGAATAAAATGATATTATGCATATCGATAGCTTGTCCGGAAATCTCTGGTCGCATCGTCTGCCGATCGTCTTTGCCGGAAGGAGGTCTCTATGGCCGTGGGGAGAGATCGCTGGGACAGCCGGACCGGTTTTGTCCTGGCCGCCGTCGGGTCTGCCGTGGGTCTGGGAAACGTCTGGCGGTTTCCATATATCTGTTATGAAAACGGGGGCGGAGCGTTTCTGATCCCGTATTTTGTGGCCCTGCTGACCGCCGGCATTCCGCTGTTGATCCTGGAGTACGCCCTGGGCCACCGGATGCAGGCCGGCGCTCCCAAGGCTTTTGAGAGCGTCTCGCAAAAAAGCGGTTATGTGGGCTGGTGGGCCGTCTTCGCCGGCTTCGCCATCGTCATCTATTATGCCATCATCATGGCCTGGTGCTTTGCCTACCTGATCCATTCTCTGAGCGTCGCCTGGGGCGCCGATGCCGAGCATTTTTTCATCAATTCCTTCCTGCGGCTTTCCTCCGGCCCGGGTCAGTTCGGCTCCATTCGTCTGCCCGTGCTGCTGGGCCTGGTGGTCACCTGGATCAGCATCCTGCTGATCATCCATAAGGGCGTCAAGAGCGTCGGCAAGGTGGTCCTGGTCACCGTTCCGCTGCCGATCGCGCTGCTGATCATCATGGTCATCCGCGGTGTCACCCTGCCCGGGGCGGCCGAGGGTTTGCGCTACTATCTGACGCCCAACTTCGAGGCCCTCACCGATCCCAACGTCTGGCTGGCCGCCTACGGCCGGATCTTCTTCACCCTGACCATCGGCTTCGGCGTGATGATCGCCTATGCCAGTTACTTGCCCAAGAAATCCGACATTGCCAATAATGCTTTCATCACCGGCCTGGTCAACTGCGGGACCAGCTTCCTGGCCGGGTTCGCCGTGTTCAGCACCCTGGGATACCTGGCTCACATGACCGGCACGGGCGTGGAAAATGTGGTCACCAGCGGCATCTCCCTGGCCTTCATCACCTACCCGACCATGATCCGGCTGCTGCCGTTCGGAGCCTCCGTCTTCGGCATCATCTTCTTCCTGATGCTGCTGACCCTGGGCATCGACTCGGCCTTCTCGCTGGTGGAGGCGGCTGTGGCCGCCGGCCGGGACCGCTGGAAGATCTCCCGCAAGGCCATCAACCTGTTCACCTGCGGCCTGGCCTTTCTTCTCGGGTTGGTCTTCTGCACCGAGGCGGGCCTCCACTGGCTGGACATCGTCGACCACTTCATCAACAACTTCGGCCTGGTCCTGATCGGCCTGTTCGAGTGCCTGGCCATCGGGTATGTCTTCGGCGCTAAAAAGATGCGCGAATACATCAACTCCGTCTCGGAGATCCAGGTGGGCCCCTGGTGGGACTGGCTGATCAAGGTGGTGGTGCCCATCATCCTGGTCATCACCGTGGTCATGAGCATGGTCAATCTGCTGCGGGTGCCCTACGGCGACTACCCGCAGTGGGCGCTGGTCATCGGCGGGTGGGGCGTGGCCCTGCTGCTCCTGGCCCTGGCTCTGCTGGCAAACCGGAGATGGCTGCCTTTGAGCATCCTGCTGTGCATCGTCTGTCTCATCGCTCTGGGCGCGCTGACCTCCGGAGCGGTGGCCATGGCCATCTTCGGCTGCCTGGTGCTGTATGGCGGTCTGTTGATCTGTCTGCGGCGGACGTTGAAGAAAAAGACCACAGAGGAGAAGGGCTGGGGAGAGTAGGGCAGCGGTATATCTGGTTCTGTCATTTCGAATTGAAAAACTGAATAAGTCAAATTTCAAATTTGTTTGAGGCGAAGAAAGAAGACCGGGGGGGCGAGAAATTTATCGCCCCCCTTTTTTTGTAAAAAACGTCTTGAATTTCCTTGGTGATTTGGTTAAATTGCCAAATGGTGGATGGGGACTTGTCTTTAAGGTCGTTGAAGTCGAAAGGATGCCATGCTGAAAGAGGGAGAGCCCGAAAAGATCACCGTGGCCAGGAGGTGCCAGTGGGGGGGCAATCGGAAGGGCATGCGGAGCAGCAAGAGAGCGGTCTGGTCATCAAGATACTGGGTCCTGGCTGCCCCCGTTGTGACCAATTAACCAGAGAGGTGAGAAATGCCTTGGCGGAGATGGGATTGACAGCGGGCGTGGAACATATCCGCGACCCGGAAAGGATATCGCGGTTTGGTTTCCTGGCTACACCGGCTCTGGTGATCAATGGCCGGGTCAGCTCCTCAGGCCGGGTGCCATCCCGGGAGAAGATCAAAACCTGGCTCCAGAAATTGTGCGAATGAAAGACAAGGAGACAACCATGAATCCCCAAAACCAAGCTCGCTACGAGGCCCGGGCCCGGATCATAAAGTCAATGGCTCATCCCACCCGGCTGTTCATCGTCGATGAGCTCTCCCGAGGGAAGCGCTGTGTCTGCGAGCTGACCGGGATGGTCGGGGCCGACGTGTCCACCGTCTCCAGGCACCTCGCTATCCTGAGGAACGCCGGTGTGGTCCAGGACGAGAAACGGGGCGCGCAGGTCTTTTACTCGCTGAGGTGCCCCTGTGTGCTCAACTTCTTCACCTGCGTGGAATCGGTCATCATGACAACGGCCAAGGAACAATTGGAGATCGCCAGATAATAAGCCGTTTCTTTTTTTCAAGCCGTTTGGCGCATTTGTAAAATGCGCATAAGCAATTCGTTGACAGAGGGAGTTTATTTATGCTGTGGAAAGATGAATGGAAAAAACTGGCCATCATCACGGCCGTTTTTTTAGCCTGTTTTTATCTGCCCTTAGGAACCGAGCGGTTTCGCAGTGGCATCATGGAATCGCTCTATCTGGTCAAGTGGTACGCCCGGGAACATGTCCTTCTCTGCCTGGTGCCCGCCTTCTTCATCGCCGGGGCCATCGCCGTGTTCGTCAGCCAGGCCGCGGTGATGAAATATCTGGGCGCCCGGGCTAAAAAGGTTCTGGCTTACGGCGTCGCCTCGGTCTCAGGATCCATCCTGGCTGTCTGCTCCTGTACCGTTCTTCCCCTCTTCGCCGGCATCTACCGCATGGGCGCCGGCCTGGGTCCGGCCACCGCCTTCCTGTACTCCGGCCCGGCCATCAACGTGCTGGCCATCATCCTCACCGCCCGGGTCCTGGGACTGGAGCTGGGCGCGGCCCGGGCCATCGGGGCCGTGTTGTTCAGCATCGTCATCGGGCTGTGCATGCATCTCATCTTCCGCCGCGAGGAGGTCCATAGGGCAGATGCCCAGATAGCCATGCCCGAGCCGGAGGTAACCCGGCCGCTGTGGAAGACCGCCCTGTATTTCACAGCCATGGTCGGCATTCTGGTGTTCGCCAACTGGGGTCAGCCCTCGGACTCCGCCGGTCTGTGGCAGGTCATCTACTCGGCCAAGTGGATCATCACCGGTTTCTTCTCGGCGGGTCTGGCCATGATCCTGATCGCCTGGTTCGAATTCAAATGGCGGCGTGTCCTGCTGGCCGCCCTGCCGGCGCTGGTTCTCGGCCTGGCCTGGCCCGGCCAGCC
>CAZOYL010000008.1:16592-31482 GCA_964584035.1 uncultured Gemmatimonadota bacterium
CGCCGCCGGCGTGCTGGGACTCTCGGTGCTGACCGGAACCGGCAAGGGTGAGGCCGGCCAGTGGTTCGAGTCGACCTGGGGATTCGCCAAGCAGATCCTGCCGCTGCTGTTCTTCGGCGTTCTGGTGGCCGGCGCACTGCTTGGACGTCCCGGGCATGAGGGCTTGATTCCCTCTGCGTGGGTCCAACGGGCAGTCGGCGGGAACTCGCTTCCGGCGAACCTGTTTGCCTCGGTGGCCGGCGCCTTCATGTACTTCGCCACCCTCACCGAGGTGCCCATCCTGCAGGGCCTGATCGGCAGCGGCATGGGCAAGGGGCCGGCCCTGGCCTTGCTGCTGGCCGGCCCGGCGCTGAGCCTGCCCAATATGCTGGTCATCCGCAGCGTCATGGGGACGAAGAAGACGCTGGTCTATGTGTCGCTGGTGGTGATCATGGCCACACTCAGCGGCATCGTCTATGGAAGCATTTTCAGATAGGAGGTTGCGGTGAAAAAGATCCAGATCCTGGGCACGGGCTGCCCGAAATGCCAGGCGCTGGCCAGGAACGCCGAGGCCGCGGCCAGGGAGATGGGCCCGGAGTATGAGCTGGAGAAGGTCACCGATATCAGCGAGATCATGAAATTCGGCGTGATGATGACCCCGGCGCTGGCCGTGGACGGAGAGGTCAAAGCCGTCGGCAAGGTTTTAACCGCAGAACAGATTAAGGCGATGCTGGAATAGGATCTTTCAGTCGTCTTCGATGTGATTCAGAGACGCCGATAGTATACGTCTGAACTTCGTTGAGGAGATCGGTTATGGAAGACATATCCTCCCGGGGAAGAAAACACTCTGGTTTTCGAAATAGGATTCTCATCATCATCGGCTTGATGATTGTTGCGGCTGCCGTTTTCGTGGTGAAACAGCAACGACAGGTATCAACCTCATCCCAAGAGAGTATGGAGGACCGGCCCGAGGAATCGGACAGATCGGAGCAGCCCGCCACGGAGAATCCCGGCCCCTCCGGGCAGCCGAAGCCGGCAGTTCTGCCCCGACTGGTCGACCTGGGCGCCGACAAATGTGTGCCCTGCAAGATGATGGCACCCATCCTCGAGCAGTTGAAAGAGGAGCATAAAGGACGATTTGAGGTCGATTTCATCGACGTGTGGAAAGATCCGGCCGCCGGCCGGTCATGGCGGATTCGGGTCATCCCCACACAGATCTTTTTCGACAGGCCGGGAGAAGAGCTCTATCGCCACGAGGGTTTTTTCTCCAAAGAGGATATCCTCAAGAAGTGGAAAGAGCTGGGAGTCGATGTCGAATAGGAGCAATTATCGACCATGATCATGCCAGCCGGAGTAAAGCCAAACGTGTCTCCCCCGGAGAGATCGTCATGAATGAGCTGTTCACCAGCCTGTCACGGGCGGTCGAGGGCGCGCCCCTGGTGGCCATCGTAGCTTCTTTCCTCTGGGGGGTGTTGAGCATTCTGCTGAGCCCCTGTCATCTGGCCAGCATACCGCTGATCGTCGGATTCATCGACGAGCAGGGGCGCATCTCCACCAGGCGTGCCTTGCTGATCTCGACATTGTTCGCCGTGGGGATCCTGATCACCATAGCGACCATCGGGGTTATCACCGCCGTCGCCGGGCGGATGATGGGCGATGTGGGAGCCTATGGAAATTATTTCGTGGCCCTGATCTTCTTCCTGGTCGGCCTTCACCTGCTGGAAGTCATCCCCATGCCCTGGTCTGGCCCGGGCCGGGTGGGCATGAAGCGCCGGGGGATGCTGGCCTCGTTCATCCTTGGCCTGGTCTTCGGCATCGCCCTGGGACCCTGCTCGTTCGCCTACATGGCCCCCATGCTGGGGGTCACCTTCCGGGTGGCCGCCGGAAATCTGTCCTATGGAATTTTCTTGCTCGCTCTCTACGGCCTGGGACACTGCTCGGTCATCGTGGCCGCCGGCACCAGTACCGGGCTGGTACAGCGCTACCTGAAGTGGAATGAGCGATCCAAAGGGGCCGTCATTTTGAAAAAGATATGCGGAGGCCTGATCATCCTTGGCGGACTATATTTAATCTACTCAGCTGCCTAGAACACCTGTTCTGTTCAAGAAACTACCACAAAAGTGTATTGACGCCGCTTCGGGGGCCGCTTCCTGAACCGTATGGAGAGCCCCGTGATGCTCTTTGACCCTTCTCAAGTATCTGGATCGTCGTATGTTTCCCGTTGACAAGGGCGGTCGAAACGATTATTTTCCATCGGTGGGAATGATTTTTGCGACAGAACGGTTCTGACAGGCGGAAAATGAGGATCTCCCGCTTGAAAGCGGAAAAATCCGGAAACCTATTCCGCCTTCGAGGCGTCATACCATAACGGCGGATGACGAGATTCGCAGCCGGGCCATCTCTTTCGATGATGTTGCCAGAGGATGAGCGCCATGACCTGGAGGAAAAGATCCCGGTCCCGCCTCAGGGAAACCATCGAGGTGATCGCGGTCAGCTTTGTGCTGGCCATGCTTGTTCGGACGTATGTCATCTGTGGTTATAAAGTTCCCTCCGGATCTATGGAGGACACACTTCTGGTGGGCGATCATTTTCTGGCCTGCCGGTTCCTCTACCGGTTCACTGATCCCAAGCCCGGAGACGTGATCGTCTTTCAATACCCCCTGGATACCGCCCGAGATTTCGTCAAGCGGGTGGTGGCCGTAGGCGGCCAGACGATCGAGATCCGCGACAAGCAGGTGCTGGTCGACGGAGCGCCGGCGGAACGCCCCGGGGAGGCCAAGCACATCGACGCGAGGATCTATTCCCGGGGCATAAGCACGCGGGACAATTTCGGTCCCATCACGGTGCCGCCGGGCCAGGTCTTCGTGCTGGGCGACAATCGCGATAACAGCCGCGACAGCCGATACTGGGGATTTCTGGATCGGCGCCTGATCAGGGGGAAAGCTTTCCTATTATATTGGTCCTGGAAGCAGATGCCGGGTGATCCACAGCTGGCCGCTTTGGATGATCCGGTTCTCATATCCCTGCCCAGGATCGGCCTGTCCATTGTCCGGGTGATGGCCTTCGAGATTGCCCATATTCCCTGGCGCGTCCGATGGAGTCGCGTCGGGCGGCTGATCGCCGCCTGAGGATCTATGACCCGGCCGAGCTTGAGAAGGAGCCCTTCATGACCACGTCGAAGCGCCCGAAATCCAAACTGAGAGAGTACATCGAGGTCATCGTCATCAGCGTCGTTCTGGCGCTGTTCGTCAGAACCTTCGTCGTGCAGGCCTTCCGGATTCCCTCGGGGTCCATGGAGGACACCCTGCTGGTGGGAGATTTTCTGCTGGTCAGCAAATTTCTCTACCGCTTTAGCGATCCCAAGCCCGGCGACATCATCGTGTTCAAATATCCTCTCGATCCCAGCCGGGACTTCATCAAGCGCTGTGTCGCCGTGGAGGGCCAGACGGTGGAAATTCGCGATAAGGAGTTGCTGGTGGACGGCCGGCGGATGCCGCTTCCCTCCTGGGCAAAACATGTCGATTCCAGAACCTACCCGGTCGGCACCAATGCCCGCGATAATTTCGGACCGGTCACCGTGCCGCCGGGCCATGTCTTCGCGATGGGCGACAATCGCGATAACAGCCGCGACAGCCGCTACTGGGGATTCCTGGACGAAAAGCTGATCAAGGGCAAGGCCTTTATCCTCTACTGGTCCTGGCGGGGAGAGAGTCGGGATCCGCATCTGGCCAAGCTCGAGGGGCCGCTTCTGCTGTCGCTTCCGCGGTTCGCTTTATCCTTCATGAAGGTCCTGGTCTACGATCTGATACACCTTCCCCGGCGGGTGCGTTGGAGCCGGATCGGGGATCTGATACATTGAGTGAAACGGCCAGAGCGATGAAAACGACCGGGGCGGGTTTTCAATCCGCCCCGGCGATGATGATATCCTTCTTTCGGCCGGCGACCTGTCGCCGGCTTTTCTTTTCTGCCCCGGGCGGAGGGCCGGCCGACCGGAATCCGCTTGACTTGTCAGCTCTTTGTGGTTATTTTGTCCCTATCGGGAGCCCCCATGTCTCAAGCTAACTTATTTTCTAAAGAGCTATTAGGCAAGCTCGGCGGCGCCGGATCGGTGACCGTTCTGACCGCCGCAGCAGGCCCGGGACATGATCGATGATCAGATCGCCTGGGGCCCACTGGCGGGAGGTATACGTGAAACGCATGGCCCTTTTATTGATTCTGGGCGCGCTGGTTTTTTCCGGCTGCGCGTATTTCAACACCTTCTATAATGCTAAAAAGCAGTTCGGAGATGCCGAGAAGGCCTACCTGGCCAACCCCCCCGATCTGGAAATTTCCAGCAGCCAGCGGGACCTCTATGAGCAGGCCATCAAAAAAGCATCCAAGATTCTGGTGTTCTATCCCAACAGCAAGTATGTCGATGATGCCCTGTTTCTCATGGGCAAGGCCTACTTCCGGATGGAGGAATTCGGCAAGTCCCGGCGAAAATTCGAAGAGCTGCTGGTCAACTATCCGAAGAGTGATTTTCGTTTTGAGGCCGGTTATCTGCTGGGCACCATTCATTACTATCTGGACGAGCCGACCAGGGCCAGAGATGCCCTGACGGCCGTGATCGAATCGAAGAAGAAGAATTCGTGGGCCGACGATGCTCAATATCTTTTAGGGGAAATGACATTTTGGAACGGGCAGTACCGCGAGGCGCGGAAGGAATATGCCAGGGTGACGGAGGATTACCCCAAGAGCGAGCTGCGGGCCGATGCCGTGTTCAAGATCGGAGAATGCCAGTACAAGCTGGAACAATACCAGGGTGCTTTAGAGGCTTACCTGGAAGCCCGGGACCTCCAGTTTTCCGCTCGCCTGAGGTATCAGATCGAGCTCCGCATCGGCGAATGTTATCAAAAATTGGGCCGGTTTCAAAACGCCCTGGATACCTTCAGCGATCTGGCCCGGTCGGATCGCTACCTCGAACATCTGCCGGAGATACAGCTGAGAGTATCGGAGGTCTACTATCTGATGGGAGATTCGGCCCGGGCCATCGAGAGATATGAGGATATCGTCCGTCAGAACGAGAAGACCAAGGAAGCCGCCTGGGCTTACTATCAGTTGGGATTGATCTTCATGGAGGATCTGTCCGATCTGGAGAAGTCCAAGGAGTATTTCGATAAGAGCAAGTCCGAAGCTCCTACGTCGGATGCGGCTCAGCTGGCCTCGCTGCGCCGCAGCCAGATCGGCAAGCTGGAGGAGTATCGTCTCAAAGCGGTCTCGGCCGACAGCCTGCAGCTGGCCGAGGCCTATTTCTCTCTCGGCGAGGTCTATCTTCTGGATTTGAACCATCCCGATTCGGCGCTGGTCTATTATCGAAAGGTTCTGGCTCAAAATCAGGGGAGCAAGTACGCCCCTCGCTCACAGTACGCCGCCGCCTGGATCACGGAGAGCAGCCTCAGGGATTCGCTAAGTGCCCAGCGGCTGTATCAGGAGCTCATCGACCGTTACCCCTATTCGGAGAGTGCCAATACGGCCCGTCGCCGGCTGGGACAGCCGGCGATGAGCGACACCTCCGACCTGGGTGCCGCCCGGCGCTTCGGCCAGGCCGAGGAGCTTCTCCTGCGGGAGCATGATGTGGCCGGCGCGCTGGCGCAGTATGAATCCATTCGAACCGATTTTCCGGAAAGCCCGTTTGTCCCCAAAGCCGACTGTGCCATCGCCTGGACCCTGGAACATTTTCTGGGCCAGCGTGACTCGGCCATGGTCATCTTCGGCCGGCTGGCGGAACTCTATCCCGATACGGAATGCGGTCTCCTGGCCCGGAAAAAGATCACTCCGCCCCCTTCGCCGGCCGCTCCGGACTCAGCCGCGGTCGTGGCGCCCGATTCGGCCTCAACGGGCGACGAAACTCAGCCGCCGCCGGGGGAGCCGGACCTCACAGAGGATGAAGCTGAAGCTGAGAAAGAGGAACCGGGCCGTCGCCGTCCCCGGCAGCGCCGATCTGACGAGGATGCCGGTGAAGAGTGATCAGCGGCCGATGGTGATGCAGCAGCGGGCCCCCATACTGATAAATCGGGAGGTGGCCCCGGACGTATACCTCATGGAGGTATACAGTTCCGAATTGGTTGCCCTGGGACGACCGGGGCAATTTTTACATCTGCGCGTCCCTGCGGGCAATGGCCTTCTGCTGCGTCGTCCCCTGAGTCTCTTCAGCCGGGACGAGGCCGGGTCAGCGGTGGGCCTGCTCTACCGCCGGGTGGGAGCGGGTACCCGGATTTTGAGCGGTTTGCCGCCGGGCGCCGAGCTGGACCTGGTGGGCCCGCTGGGACGAGGGTTCTGTCCGACGCCGGGGGTCGAGCGGGCGCTTTTGCTCGCCGGGGGTCTGGGCGTGGCCCCATTATTCTTTCTTGCGCAGGATCTCACCGCTCAAGGCGTGGAGGTCCGCTTCCTGCTGGGGGCCACCTGCCGGGAGCAGCTTCTGTGCCGGGACCGTCTGCGGGACATGGGGGTGTCGCTGGAGGTCTCCACGGACGATGGCAGCGAGGGATTCCACGGCCTGGTCACCGTGCTGCTGGAGGATGTGATCAGCCGCCAAGCGTTCGACCCTCAAGGGTGCGGTCTGTTTGTCACCGGTCCCGAGCCGATGATGATCACCGTGGCTTCCCTGGCCCGCCAGCATGGACTTCGGGCCCAATTCTCTTTAGAGAGGCACATGGCCTGCGGCCTGGGCGCCTGTTGGGGCTGTGTTGTGCGATGCCGCGATGAGCACGGCCGGGCGGTTTATCGCCGGGTCTGTGCGGACGGCCCCGTGTTCGATCTCAAGGACCTGCCCTGGGGTTTGACACCTTGAGATGAGGGATGTATTCTCACTTGACAGCACCCGTTTTTTCATCTACATTTCTTCCTGATTTCGCCGCCCGAGAAATTTTTCCTATAAGACCTTTTCCCTTCCAAAGGTGATGCCGGTGAAACAGACGGTCGGCCGGGCCATGCCTCTGCTCGCATGCTGCGCTCTGTGGGTCTGCGGCAGCCTATGGTCATGCTCCAAGCCGGCGCCGGAGCATGGTCGATTGAGGGTCACGGCCAGCATCTTCCCCCTGGCCGATGTGGTCCGAGCGATCGGCGGTCAGCATGTGGAGGTGGATGTTCTGATACCGCCGGGCGCCAGCCCCCACGTTTTTGAACCTTCTCCCGAGGTCTATCGGCGGATCAGCGAAAGTCGCCTGTTCGTCATGGTCGGGGCGGGTATGGAGTTCTGGGCCGAGAAACTCATCACGGCCGGCGCCGGAATAAAGCCCTGCATTATCCGCGCCGCCGACGGCGTGGAACTCATTCAGACGGCCGGTCGTGATCATGAACCACGGCCATACGGGATCCGATCCTCCGCCGAGGAGCACGCTCCGGAACAGCCCCCATCCGATCAGGAGGAGCCGCCGCCGGAGCATCGGCACCGCTCCGGCAATCCCCACGTCTGGCTGGATCCCCTGCTGGTGGACACCCTGGCGGTGCGGATCTGCCGCGCGCTGAGCGAGCTCGATCCCGGTCAGGCCGAGGTGTACTCCCGGAACCTGTCTCGTTTTCGGGAACAACTGAGCGGGCTTCACCGGGCCATTCAGCAGACCGTGGACCGGTTTGGCACCAGGGAATACGTCGCTTTCCATCCCTCCTGGAGCTATTTCGCCCGGCGATACGGGCTCAGGGAGGCGGGCATCATCCAGCGCTCGCCCGGACGGGATCCCACCCCCAGACAGATCGAGGAGATCGTCAGAGCCATCGAACGGTACCACATCAGGGCGGTCTTTGCCGAGCCGCAGTTCAACCCCGCTGCCGCCGAGGCCATCGCCCAAGAGGCCGGCGTGGAGGTGCTCCTTCTCGATCCCCTGGGCGGACCGGATCTGCCCGGTCGCGATTCCTATATCGCCCTGATGTACCATAATCTCGAGATCATCAGAGAGGCCATGCAGTGAGCCGTACCGTCGTGGATATCCGGGATCTGTGGGTTTCGTTGGACCATGAGCATATTCTCCAGGGAGTCGATCTTCAGATCCGGGAGGGAACCTTTCTGGGACTCATCGGGCCCAACGGAGGCGGCAAGACCACGCTCCTGAGGACCATCCTGGGTCTGGTGAAGCCCGATCGAGGAAGCGTGCGGATCTTTAATCTGCCGCCGGAGGACGGTCGCAACCGGGGATGCATGGGATATCTTCCCCAGCGGGCCTATGCCGATCTGGCCTTTCCGGTCAGCGTGTTCGATGTGGTCTTGATGGGCCGCTACGGGCGCATCGGGCTCTGGCGCCGGCCCTCCGCTGAAGATCGCCGCCGGACACTGGAGATACTGGAGGCCGTGGGAATGGCCCGGCTGAAGGACCGCCCCATCGGCCATCTCTCGGGCGGAGAACAGCAGCGGACCTTCATCGCTCGGGCCCTGGCCGGCGAGCCGCCGCTGCTGCTGCTGGATGAGCCCACCTCGGGTGTGGACACGAAGGCCCAGGAGTCTTTTTATCAGCTGTTAGGCAAGCTGAAAGAACAGTTTGCTCTGACGATCGTTCTGGTCTCTCATGACATCGGGGTGGTGCCCCATTATACCGACGAGATCGCCTGTTTGAATCACACCCTTTATCTGCACGGCAAGAGCCCCGATGTTCTCGATGCCAGGACGCTGGGCCAGGTCTACGGCTGCGAGGTGGAGCTCCTGGTCCACGGCAAGATTCCCCACCGGGTCATCGGAGAGCATCATGATTGATGCCTTTGAGATGGGATTTATGCAGCGGGCTCTGGCCGCCGGCGTGCTCATCGCCGTTCTCTGCGCCCTGTTCTCGGTCTTCGTCGTGCTGAGACGGTTCTCCTTTATCGGCGTAGGCATCTCGCACTCGGCCTTCGGCGGCGTGGCTCTGGGCTATCTGATTGGGCTCGATCCCACCCTGACGGCCCTTCTCTTCGCAGGCGTGGTGGCCCTCCTGATCGGGTTCATCAAACGGCGGGGCCGCCTTCATGAGGATACCGCCATCGGCATCTTTTTTTCCCTGACGATGGCTCTGGGCATCCTGTTCATCGGCCTTTCGAGGCGCTATAACGTGGACCTGTTCGGCTATCTGTTCGGCAACATCCTGTCCGTCACCCGGGGAGATTTAGCCATCATCGCCGTCATCGCTCCGATCATTTTCGTTCTCATGCTCTCGGTGTTCAAGGAGCTGCTGTTTCTTTCTTTCGATGAGGAGGTCGCCAGGGTGAGCGGAGTGGCGGTGGCGCCGGTCTATTACTTTTTTCTGCTGGCCATGGCCGTCACCATCGTCATCGCCATCAAGCTGATCGGCATCGTCCTGGTCTCGGCCATGATGGTCCTTCCGGCCGCCACGGCCCGCCAGATGGTCGATCGATACCGGAGCCTGACCTGGTGGTCCATCGCTCTGGCCGTGGCCGCCACCGTGGCCGGATTGATCCTCTCTTATTATCTGGATCTGGCCTCGGGGGCGACCATCGTGCTGGTCGCCGGAACGCTGTTTTTCTGCTCTTTCATCTACCGCAGCCTGCGGGCCGGAGCTTCGCAAAGGGCCTGACCGGGGGAGAGGGTCATGGATGTCGATCTATCGGTCGATCTGGATGGTCTGCGCCTGAAAAACCCGGTCCTGGTCGCCTCCGGGACCTGGGGATGGGGCCAGGAATACGCCCCGCTGGTCGATCCCGACCTGTTGGGAGGGCTGGTCACCAAGGCGGTTACCCTGCAGCCCCGGGAGGGCCATCGCCCGCCCCGCACGGCGGAGACGCCCTGCGGATTGCTCAACGCCATCGGCCTGGCCAATATCGGCGTGGACCGGTTCATCGCCGAGAAGCTGCCGGTTTTGGAAGGCCTGAAGACGGCCGTCATCGTCAACGTGGCCGGAAGCACTCCGGAGGAATATCTCAGCGTGGTCCGGAAGCTGGAGGGGCGGGCCGGCATCGACGCCCTGGAGATCAACATCTCCTGTCCCAATGTCCGCCAGGGCGGTATGGCCTTTGGGACCGACCCCGGGGTTGCCCATCATCTTCTGGCCGCCATTCGAGATGTCACCAGGCGGTTTCTGATCGCCAAGCTGTCACCCAATGTGACCGATATCGCCGCCGTCGCGCAGGGCGCCGCCGATGCCGGGGTCAACGCCCTGTCGCTGATCAACACCCTGGTGGGCATGGCCGTCGATGTGGACACCTGGCGGCCCCGCCTGTCCACCGTCACCGGCGGCCTGTCCGGCCCGGCCATCCGGCCGGTGGCTCTGGCCGCGGTATGGAAGACGGCCCGGAGCGTTTCCCTGCCGGTCATCGGGATGGGCGGGATCATGTCGGCCGGGGACGCGGTGGAGTTTCTTCTGGCCGGCGCCCGGGCGATTCAGGTCGGGACCGCCAATTTTGTGGATCCCCGGACGCCCCTGGAGATCATTGCCGGACTGAAACAATACTGCTCCCGGCGAGGAATCGAATCGGTGGGTCAGCTGGTCGGACAATTACGCCCATCAAATGCAGGAGCGGCGGAATGATCGCGCGGCCGCTCAGCGGACAAAAATTCTGAACAGAGGAGGAGGGACCATGGAACGCCATCGTATCAGGACCATTGCTCTGCCGGCCCTGCTGGCGATATCCCTGTTGGCCGGCGCTCACCGGCCCGCCCTGGCCGTCAGTTATGTGCGCCTTGACGGCGAGACCTTTCTGCAGACGAACGTCCCCGATACCGTGGAGGTGACGGCCGACTGCGCCCAGCCGGGCAACCGGGTGACGGCCGAGATTTATCTGGACATGAATGATAACGGACTGGTGGACGGCGAGGAGCTGCTGGTTCAGTTCGCCTATCTCAACGATGGCATACCCTCGCTGAAAAATGAGCAGGGAGAAAAGATCCCCGGAGATGACGATGCCCAGATCAACGGACTGCTGAGCCATTTTCTGGAGATCCTGGAGGAGGACTACAGCTTTTCGACCATTCCCATGCAGTTCGTCATCCGGCTGACCGACCAGGACCGTTCGGCGGCCCAGGCCGTCCTGCGGGTGCTGCCGCCGCCGGTCCAGAGGCCCTATATCGGGGGAACGGTCACCGATGCGGGCAGCGCCGCGCCCCTGGACAGCATGGCCGTGGTGGCTTATGAGACCACGACCGACGACTATCGGGCGACCATCAGCGACGGGGCCGGCCGCTACCTGCTGAACGTCGAGGCCGGGCAGTGGCGGGTGTTTACCCGGGACCTGCGGAATTACTATGCGCCTGCCGATTCCCAGACGATCTCCGTGGCCGCCCAGGATTCGGCCGTGGCCGATTTCGCCCTGTCCCCCTATCCGGCCTACATCACCGGGAAGGTGGACAGCAGCGGCAGCAGCCCGGTGCCCGGCGTGATGGTGGCGGCCGTTGAGGAGAGCTTCGACACCTGGGTCGGATGGACCCGGGCCGACGGCCACTATCGCATCGGCGTGACGCCCGGCACGTACGATATCTACCCCTTGTTTTTGCCCGCCGGATACGCTTCCAACCCTCCCCGACATTTAAACGTGGTGGTGAACTCCGGAGACGTCATCGAGGGCAAGAATTTTGTCCTCGGACGTCCCACCAGCCACATCGAGGGGCAGGTCACCTATCAGGCCGGCGGCGGCGCCGGCGGCGTGACCATCAATGCCTTCTCCGTGGCGGGATACAACTATACCACCTACACCGACGAGGACGGTCATTACTCACTGGCCGTTCTGGCGGCCAGCTATATGATCAGCGCCGAGCTGGAGGGCTACCAGGTGACCGCCCCGGTGACCGGATTCTATTTTTCTGTCACGGTGCAGTTGAACCAGACGGTGACCGGCAAAGATTTCGTCATCGCCCCGACCGGCGGCGGCCCGGCCTCCATCTCCGGCACGGTGACTTACCAGGCCGGCGGCCAGCCGGCCGAGGGCGTCTATGCCGTGATCTATAATGATCAGGAGAATTCCTCCCTGGGATGGGATTTCACCGAGACGGACGGGGTCGGTTATTACCAGTTCGGCGACATCATCGATGGAAGCTGGCTCATCGGCGTCTATCAGCCCGGCTATGAGAGCGATCCGCTGTTGCGCCAGGCGACCGTATTCTTCGGCGTGGCCGCCGACGGCCAGGATTTCGAGCTGACCACGGGGACGTCCGTGCCGGACGATGCCGGCGGTGATCGTCCGTCCGATTTTGCCCTGTTGCCGAACCGTCCGAACCCTTTTAATGACGGGACGCTGATTGCCTTCAGCCTGCCCGACGAGGACGGTCAGGATGTCACCCTGAAGATCTTCAATGTCACCGGGCAGGAGGTTCGCGCCCTGGTCGACGGACCCCGGGGCGGCGGCCTGCATCTGGTGCGCTGGGATGGGCGCGGAGTGGCGGGTTCGCCGGTTTCCTCGGGAATCTACTTCGCCGAGCTGCGCGCCGGGAACCGCAGGCAGGTCCAGAAATTGGTGTTGCTGAGGTAGCCTGATGAATCATCCATCGATTGTCCGACCGGCCCTCACGGCGCTGGTCGTTCTGGCCGGCCTGGCCTGCTCGGCCGCGCCCCGGTATACGCGAACGCCCGGAGGTCCCCGGCGGGATCTGCCGGGCAGCGTCCGCAGGGTCCAGGAGGGCGTGGCCTCGTATTATGCCGATCAGTTTCATGGCCGCCGGACGGCCAACGGCGAGACCTTCGATATGCACGCCATGACCGCCGCTCACCGGTCGCTGCCCTTCAACACCCGGGTGCGGGTCACCAACCTGGACAACGGCCGTTCGGTGGTGGTGCGGATCAACGACCGGGGACCCTTCGTGGAGGGCCGGATCATCGACCTGTCTTATGGCGCCGCGGGAGCCGTGGGCATGATCGGTCCGGGGACGGCCCGGGTGCGCCTGGAGGTGCTGGAGATGGGGGACGGGTAGGAGGTGACTCTATGGATTTCTCGTTCGACACCGAACAGGGTCTGATCCGGAAAACGGTCCGGGAATACGCCCCAAAAAAGATCGCTCCGCGGGTCAGGGAGGTTATGACGGTTCGATGAAACCGTCCCGCCCCATGTCTTTCACCCAAAAACTCCTCGGCGCCAGCCGGCGGAATGATTCGTTGCTGTGCATCGGTCTGGATGCCGATGTGGAGCGTATTCCTCGATGCCTCCTGAAAGAGGCTCACCCCGTGCTGGCCTTCAACCGGGCCATCATCGAGGCCACCAGCGACCTGGTGTGCGCTTACAAGCCCAACGCGGCCTTCTATGAAGTATTGGGGTCAGAGGGCTGGCGGACGCTGGCGGACACCCGGCAGATGGTGCCCGGCGAGATACCCGTTATCGTCGATGCCAAGCGGGGCGACATCGGCAACACCGCCCGGCTCTATGCCCGGGCTTTTTTCGAAGGGCTGCAGTTCGATGCCATCACCGTCAATCCGTACATGGGATTCGACGCCGTGGCCCCGTTTCTGGAATATCCCGGACGGTGCGCCCTGGTCTTGTGCCTCACATCCAACCCCTCTGCCGGCGAGGTCGAGGGACTCTCGGCCGGCGGAGAGCCCGTCTTTTTGCACGTCGCCCGCCGGGTCGTGGAGTGGAGCCGTCACGGCAGCTGCGGGTTGGTGGTGGGGGCCACCCAGGCTGGTGACCTTCGGCAGGTCCGCCGGATAGCTCCCCGGCTGCCCATCCTGATTCCCGGGGTGGGCGCCCAGGGCGGCGATCTGCCGCAGGCTGTCGCCAACGGCGTCGATGCCTCCGGCGAGCTGGCCATCATCAACGTCGCCCGGTCGGTCCTGTATGCCTCCGACGGCCCTGATTTTGCCGAACGGGCCCGCCAGGAGGCGATGATTATGAGGGATGCCATCAATAGCGCCCGTCGCAGTTGAAAGAACATCCCTGCACAGGTGGTGAAGATGCTCTCAGCCGAAGAGATCACGGCCATCCTGGAGGAAACCGGGGCCATCCAAATGGGCCATTTCCTCCTCTCGTCCGGACTGCACAGCCCGGTCTATATACAGTGCGCCCTGGTTTTCCAGCACCCCCGTCAGGCCGAGCGATTAGGGGTGGAGTTGGCCGGGCTGTTCGCCCGGGAGCGGGTGGATGCGGTTATATCTCCGGCCGTGGGCGGCATCGTCACCGGTCAGGAGGTCGCCCGGGCTCTCGGGGTCAGGGCCCTTTTTGCCGAGCGGGAATCGGGGGCCATGCGCCTGAGGCGGGGTTTTCAGATTCAGCCGGGAGAACGGATCCTGGTGGTGGACGACGTCATGACCCGGGGCGGATCGATCGGCGAGACCGCCGGTGTGGTCCGGGAATGGGCCGGGGAGGTGGCGGGCATCGCGGTAGTGGTGGATCGCAGCGGCGGAGATGTCCACTGGGAGGTACCCCTGAGGAGTCTGGTTCGCATGAAGGCGATCACTCATGCGCCCGAGAAGTGTCCCCTGTGCCGCGATGGTGTGCCCCTGACGAAACCGGGAAGCAGAAAACAATAGAGAGAAACCGTGTCCCTTCCCTTTGATCCGAAAACCACCGTCCTGATCGTTTTCTGCCTGGTCTATATCTTTCTGATCTTCAGCCGTCACTACCGGGCCCTGGCCCTGTGGATCGGCATCGGTCTGTTGATCATCTTCGGACGGGTGACGCCCGGCCATATCCTCAGCGACATCAACTGGAACGTCATCGGCATCTTCGCCGGCACGCTGGTGCTGGCCGAGCTGTTCATTCTGTCCCTGGTTCCGGCTCGCCTGGCCGCCCTGCTGGTGAGCCGCTCCTCCACGGTGGGCGTCGCCGTGCTGTGGATCTGCGCGCTGACCAGCGTCATCTCCGCCTTCGTGGAGAACGTGGCCACGGTGCTGATCGTGGCCCCCATTGCCCTGGAGATATCACGGCGGCTGAAGGTCTCGCCGGTGACCTTTCTTATTGCCCTGGCCATCGCCTCCAATCTGCAGGGAACGGCCACCCTGATCGGCGATCCCCCCAGCATGATCCTGGCGGC
>CAZOYL010000008.1:31492-39452 GCA_964584035.1 uncultured Gemmatimonadota bacterium
GGCGTACCAGAAGATGAGCTTCAACGATTTCTTCGTCCTTCATGGAAAACCCGGCATCTTCTTCGCCGTTCAGCTGGGCGCGGTGCTTTCTTTTGTGGTGCTCTATCTCATTTTCCGGAAATATCGGCAGCCGGTCGAGTGCATCGCGGCGGAACAGGTCAACACCTGGACTCCCACGCTCCTGTTGGGCATGATGATTCTCTGCCTGGCCGGGGCCTCGTCTCTGGATCCGAATTTCACCTTTCTGGGAGGCGTCATCTGCATTTTTTTCGCTCTTCTGGGCCTGGCGCACCAGTTTCGTCGCGACCGGCAGGGTCGGGACGGCCGTTGCCGCCAGGTCTTGAGGGGCTATGATCTGGAGACGACCTTTTTCCTGGCCGGCATCTTCGTGATGGTGGGCGCCCTGGTCCGGGTCGGGCTGATCCGGGACCTGGCCCTGTTTATTCAGTCCCTGACCGGCGGCAGCCCATTCTGGGCCTATACCATCATCGTATGGACCTCGGTGCTGCTCTCGGCCTTCATCGACAATGTCCCCTATCTGACGGCCATGATCCCGGTGGCTGCGCTGCTCTCACAGGGACTCGGCATTCCCCCGCAGCTGATGGTCTTCGGGCTCCTCATCGGATCCTGTCTGGGAGGGAATATCACCCCCATCGGAGCCTCCGCCAATATCGTGGCGGTGGGCATTCTCCGACGCCAGGGATACCACGCCGGTTTTTGGGAGTTCGTCGAGATCGGGCTGCCCTTCACCCTGGCGGCCACCATCGGGAGCTACCTGTTCGTTTATTGGATCTGGGGATAAAACCTCTTGACATCTCACACGTTCATTGGTTAAATTGAAAGTTCATCTGGATCGATATATAGAGATAGGCTGGAGGGAAGATGAGACAAATATGCATGGTCGGCACCGGGTACGTCGGTCTGGTCACCGGAGCCTGCCTGGCCGATTTCGGCAATCAGGTGATCTGTGTGGATGTGGACGAGGAAAAGATCGCCATCCTGGAACAGGGCCGGATCCCTTTCTATGAGCCGGGCCTCAAGGAGCTGGTGAATGGCAACAGGCAGAAGAACCGGCTCCGGTTTACCACCAATCTGACCGATTCCATCCGGGAGAGCGATATCATCTTCATCGCTGTGGGGACGCCCATGGAGGAGGACGGCAGCGTGGATCTGTCCGCCGTCATGGAGGTGTCCCGGATGGTGGCCGATCATCTCCAGGGATACACTATCGTGGTCAACAAGAGCACCGTCCCGGTGGGCACCGGAGCACAGGTCAGGAAGATCATTCGCCAGGCGACGGAGGATCGGGCCGAATTCGATGTGGTCTCCAATCCCGAGTTTCTCCGGGAGGGTTCGGCCATCAGAGATTTTACTCATCCCGACCGGGTCGTCATCGGGACTTCCAGTCCCCGGGCCATGAAGATCATGTCCGAGATCTACCGGCCGTTGTATCTCATCGAGACCCCTATTGTGCGGACCACCGTGGAGACGGCCGAGATGATCAAGTATGCCTCCAACGCCTTTTTGGCCACCAAGATCTCGTTCATCAACGAGGTGGCCAACCTGTGCGAGCAGGTCGGCGCCGATGTCCAGGTGGTGGCCAAGGCCGTCGGCCTGGATGGGCGCATCGGTCCCAAGTTCCTCCATGCCGGTCCCGGTTACGGCGGGTCCTGTTTTCCAAAGGACACGGTGGGGTTTCTGAAGGTGGCCGAGGCGGCCGGCACCGATCTCGAAATCGTCAGAGCCGCCGTCGAGGTCAACCGGAAGCAGCGGGAACGAATGGTTCAAAAAGTGATCGACGCGGTAGGGGATTTAGCTGGAAAGACCATCGGTGTCCTGGGGCTGTCCTTTAAGCCCCGGACGGATGATGTCCGGGAGGCTCCGGCCGTTCATGTCATCCGCGATATGCAGAACAGGGGAGCCAGCATCAGGGCCTATGACCCGGTCGCCACGGACAATGCCCGGCAGGTTTTAGACGGGGTGGAGTATTGCGATGATGCCTACGGCGTCTGTCAGGGGTGCCATGCTCTGGTGTTTATGACCGAGTGGAACGAGTTCCGCGAATTGGACATGACGCGGGTCAAGGAGCTTCTCAAAGAGCCGGTGATCATCGACACGCGGAACATCTATGATCCGGAAGACATGAGCCAGTTGGGCTTTCGGTATTCGGGCGTCGGGCGGGGCAGGTCCTGCCCGGCATAGCGGCAGAGGGGTTCCGATGAATCTTATCGATGGCGTCAGGACGAAGAAGTTGAAGGTCATACCCGACGAGCGGGGCCGGTTGATGGAGGTGCTTCGCTGCGACGAGGAACTGTTTCAACAGTTCGGGCAGGTCTACGTGACCACCACCTATCCCGGAGTGATCAAGGGCTGGCATTATCACAAGAAACAGACCGACTACGTCGCGGCCTTTCACGGGATGCTCAAGCTGGTTCTCTATGATGCCCGCGGCGATTCTCCCACCAGCGGGCAGGTCAATGAGTTTTTCGTGGGCATTCATAATCCTATGCTGGTACAGATCCCGCCGGGCGTCTACCATGGATGGAAATGCATCGGCCAGCAGGAGGCCATCGTGGTCAACTGCCCCACCGAACCTTACTGTTATGAGGAACCCGATGAGCACCGGGTAGCCCACGACTCTCCGGATGTGTCTTATGATTGGGACATACAGATGAAATAGGAATCGGGATCCTCTGGAGGAAAAGCATGCACAAGCTGTTGGTCACCGGTGGAGCAGGCTTCATCGGCAGCAATTTTGTGAAATATCACCTCACCGAACACCCCGATGAAGGGCTGGTCGTGTTGGACAAATTGACCTATGCCGGCAATCTGGATAATCTCCGGGAGGTCTGGGAGGATCCTCGTTTTTCTTTTGTCAAGGGGGATATCTGCGATCCCGAGATCGTGGAGCGGGCCATCTCGGGCTGTGATCGGATCGTCAATTTCGCCGCCGAGACGCATGTGGATCGATCAATCGGGGGCGCCGGGGCGTTCGTTCGAACCGACGTGCTGGGCACGTTCGTGCTGCTGGAAGCGGCTCGTGCGCATGAGCTGAAACGATATGTGCAAATTTCGACCGATGAGGTCTATGGCAGCATCGAGGAAGGATCCTTTCGGGAGACCGATCCGCTCAAACCCAGCAGTCCCTATTCCTCCAGCAAGGCGGGAGCCGATCTGCTGGTGCTCTCTTATTTTATCACCCATCGCTTGCCGGTCGTCATCACTCGCAGTTCCAATAATTTCGGGCCCAGCCAGTATCCCGAGAAACTGATTCCGCTTTTTGTGACCAATGCCCTGGAGGATAAGGTTCTGCCTCTGTATGGTGACGGATTGAACGTCAGGGATTGGCTGTTCGTGGACGATAACTGCAGGGCCATCGATGCGGTGCTCCGTCGGGGGAAGGAGGGGGAGATCTATAATATCGGCGGGGACAATGAAAGGACCAACCGGGAAATCACCGATCTGATCCTCAGGGAGCTGAACAAACCGAGATCTCTGGTGAAGATGGTCACTGACCGCCCGGGGCATGATCGCCGCTATTCCATCAGCAGCGAGAAGATCAAGGCCCTGGGATGGACGAGACCAGCCAGTTTTGAGGAAAATTTGGCACGAACCGTGCAGTGGTACGTACAAAATCCCGATTGGTGGAAGAAAATAAAGGAAGGACGAAAGGATTTTCAGGAGTATTATCGGAAGCAATACGGCATCGAATCCTGACATCCGCAGGGGTCGGCATGGGGCCTGGTTCCCTTTGGTAGTCGCGCCTTTATGAGGTATTACCGAATGCCCGGCGGCCCTCAGAGGGAGTCGATCCAGCCACCACGATCTGTTTGTGCCGGCCGGCTGGCTTGGGGGCGTTCTGTACATATTGCGAAAATATTGGGGAAATGCAAGGGGGTTCTTTCTTCGCCGTATCGGCTTTCGATCGAACAGTCCTTTTCCGGATCGACGTCCCAGAGCCGTTTTGTGACCCGAACGGGTTGGTAAAATTTGATCAACTACCTCATTTTTTTCTTGACATCACCGGGGGAACGGTTTATTTTTGTCTCCTCTTATCAATGAAGAAGCGGTTATTAAGCAAAGAAGGATTCGAAAGCAAAGATACGGAAAGCAAAGATACGGTTGGAAGACAGAGAAGCGATCACCAAGCAGAGAAGTTATCATAAAAGCTGTCTGTACACTCTTCGCGAAAGGAGCGACGTGATGGGAAAACTGATGGTCGTTTTCCTGACGGTTCTGCTGTTCCTCAGTATATACGGGTGCGGGCCTTATCGCTGCCCGGAGGAAGAGGCCATCGTCATTGAAGCAGAGCCGACGGTGATCACGGAGTACGTGGAAAAAGAAGAGCTCGTCCTCAGTATGTCCTATATTTTCTTTTACGCATCGGGCAAATACATGCCCACCGATGCCAGCCAGGATGTCATTGCCCAGATCGAGGATGAGATCCTCGCCTGGGGTGAGATGATGCGCCAGTCCGGGACGGAGCTGATGGTGGAGAAGATGCTGGTGTGGGGCAGCGTGGACGGCCAGCCGTTGAGCCCGCGGCTTTACAATACCCTGAAAGAGAATTATACCTTTAGCTTTCCGCCCCCGGCTTATAATGGTCAATCGGCTCAAGGCGAGGGAAACGCCATGCTCTCGGAGGTCCGGGCCATGGAGATGGCTTCCTGGCTGACGGAGAAACTGGAGGGGCAGGGCATTGAGGTGGATGGTCAGAGCGAGATCGGCGCCAGCCAGGTGATCTTGGCCCAGAAGGGCGAGATCAATCCGATGGCCCGCCGGGTGACCATCAAGATCGAGGCGCGAGGGCAGCGGATGTAGTCGGGAAAACGAGTTCGTTTTGACGACCGGATGCCGCCTGCCGGTTGCGGAGAAAAATTTTTCCTCTCGCCGTGTGTGTATCAACAGAGTGTGGTACACGCCACGGGAGCTCGCCGAGAGGGGATCAGCACGAACTATACAAGGCGCTGTTTTGCAACTGTTTAAAGATATCGATCGGGCAGGAGAAAGGCCTGACAGAGGAAAACCTTCATCGGAGCGTCGACCGGGTGTGGCTTCATCTTTCTCGATGAGGGTAAAAATTTTCCTTGACATCTCGATGGAGATGTGTTTTAATGTATCACCTTTGCTTGCCGTGGAGAAACTCCGCTTCGGCACTTTATCTTCGATGTCAGGTGGATGAGGGGGTATTGGGGTATTATTGTATTCGAAGATAATGACAGGGGTCGATGTATATTTAGGCGAGGCGGGGGCAGGTCATATTCATGTTTTATGATGTTTTTTGACAAAACGGGCAAGAAGTTTGCTGTTGTTCGGTTTACTTGTGAATTGGACATCACCATGTTCGGTGAGGAACATCCCATCACTGGAAAGAAATCGAGTGTCACACAGGCGACCTTTCAGAAGGAGGGCTGCTAATGCCTGATGTATGGAAAGAGAGTCTTTCCTTATTAAGAGTTCGTTTTTGGTCAAGAAGTTCATTCGTTAACCCATCCACTCTCAAACCCGCGAAGGAGGGTGAAAGAATGGATTCGACGAGAAAGCGGTTCCAATTTGGGTCCAGTATTCTGGCCCTGTTCATCGTAAGCCTGCTGCTGGGTTCCGTGACCGCCGCCTGGGCGGAACAAACCCCGATCCAGCCCATGAGGGCCGAGGCGGGCGCCAAGGATCAGAGCGATAACTACGTCCGCACCAATTCCGGGTACATCACCCCGGGAACAAGCGGCAGCATTACGTTCTGGGTGTGGAGTTCCGGTTTCGCTGACGAGGGGATCGACACGGTCAAGATCGACTTCCCCGCCGACGTCACGGTAACCGGAGCCACCCATTGCGTCATGGAGCCCTGGTTCGATCGCTACCTGGAGTACAACGGTGTCACCGGGGACGGCGCCATGCCGACCTGGTTCGATACCAATGGCGGAGCCGGCGATCTGGGCATCTACGAGTTCGGCATCATCACCGTCGATGTCACCGTGGGCCTGGGCTTCACCGGCGACATGGCCATCCCCTGGGAGATCCGCGGGGACGGCACCGGCGCAGTGCCGAATGTTCAGAGCGGCACGGCCGTGATCTACGAGACCGATCCGATGATCATCGATAACCATGCTCCCTATGCCGTCACCGGCGATTTCACCAACCAGCTGGTGATGGATTTCACCCTCAGGGACCTGACCACCGATGACTGGCTGGACGATCTCACCCTGTGGATTGACCCGACTTTTGGCGGTTCTTCGACCGACAATACCGACTTCTCCGTCGTCCGGCTGTACAATGACTCCGATGGCGACGGCGTCTTCGAGCCGGGTACGCCCGATGAGCTGGTCGCGCCCTTCGTCTGGGACGGCTCGGCCTTTGTCATCGCCGATCTGGGCTCGGGCGCCGATAACCCGGTGGGCACCGGCGGCGACCAGTACTTCGTGGCCGTGGACATCGCCGGCTCGGCCGGGGATGATGAGATCGCCCGGTTCTGGATCCCCTGGTTCAACGACGACGCCACGCCCGGCTATAACACTCCCGGCACCGACCATGGCTTCTGGTATCTGGGCGGGGACACCGGTCCCGGCGACACGGCCGTGGTCAACCCCCATCCTCTGGTGATCAACCGTTACTCGGTGATGGCCGACTATACCATCCACAACGTCACCGATCCCGACTGGGTGGGTCCGCTGAACAACCAGGTTCTCATCCTCGACTTCGAGGTGCCCGACAACTGGTACCTGGCCGACGAGATGACGGCCATCAGCTTCGAGAACACCGGCACCGCCACCGACGCCGACATCGTCAACCTGCAGGTGTGGAGAGACGATGCCACCGCCGGCTGGAACGACGGCGGCGAGACAGTGGTGGGCCAGTGCCAGGCCTACATCGACGATACACACTGGTATCTGGATCTGTCCGCTACCCCCGAGGCCATTGCTGTGGGCGGCGGGCGGTTCTTCCTGACCTGCGCCATCGCCGATACGGCCACCAATGCCAGCACCATTCAGATGGCCATCCCGCAGCTGTATGATGATGACGGCAACGGGGCCTTCGACCTGGCCGACGATGACGAAGGCGTCTTCTTCGCCTCCCGCAATGACGGGCCCTTCGACGGCGACCTGGTCAACAGCGAGTCGATCGTCATCGACTCCGGTCCTCCCGATATCGCCTTCGACGAGGGCGTCGGCACCTGGACCACCGACGATGCCAATGCCTATGGCAGCTACGCCCGCCAGACAACCATCACCGCTCCGGTGCTGGTCGGCGGCGCCAAGGCGCACACCCTCGACACCCTGGAAGTGGATACCAATCAGTACGGCGTCAGCTGGGGCGCGCTGGAATGGTCCAAGACCATCAGGTGGACCGTGACCTACGACACCACTTACGCCGCACCCGACCGCTGGGTGGTCGACGGCCAGAATGCCGACGGGACCGCTGGAAGCCCCGGCGAGCAGGTAGGCCGGGCGCAGGACGGCGTGCAGTACCTCACCGACGGCAACGAGATCTCCTTCTATGTGATGGAGGATGGCTCGCCGGTGCACGGCACGCAATTCTATTTCTACACCACCCGTAATATCGTCGGTCTGGCCAATCCCAGCCTGCAGGATGATGATGTTCTGGAGGCCGAGGGCGACGAGGTGCAGGACGAGCTGGATAAGGACGAGATCATCGTCAGCGTGGACGGCATCACCGATCCCGGATCCGGCATCGCCAGCGTGAGAATCTACTGCACTTTCGACAACAGCGATCCCACCACGACCAAGACCACGGTCAAGGACATGTTCAACGTGGCCGGAGACCGCTACTGGACCAACGGGGCCACCCCCGACAATATCCAGCCCGCCGAGGCGATCGACACCTGCCTGGTCAAGTTCATCGTCCGGGCGGTGGATAACGTCGGCAACGTGGCCGAGTCCGAGATCCAGATGTTCGAGATCGACGACAGCGGTCCCACCTGCGTAGCCCCCACCTTTACGTGGAA
>CAZOYL010000009.1:0-861 GCA_964584035.1 uncultured Gemmatimonadota bacterium
AGGTCTTGGAAGCCACTTCCTTGACCATCTGAGCGCCCATGTTCTCGTAGGGATCCTCCAGCTCGATCTCCTTGGCCACCGTGACGCCGTCCTTGGTGACGGTGGGAGAACCGAACTTTCTATCCAGAACCACGTTTCTGCCCTTGGGACCCAACGTCACCCGGACCGCCTCGGCCAGTTTATCGACGCCCTTCTTGAGGGATTCCCGTGCCGAAGAGCCAAATGTCAACTGTTTCGCCATGATGATGATCCTCCTTTCAAATAATCGATTTTCATATAACAGCTTCTCAAAACATCACTTACAGATAATCTATTCTGAGATAGCCGTTTTTCAGACAATCGCTTTTCAGGCGGCCGTTTTTCAGACGGCCGCTTTTCAGACGGCCGCTTTTCAGACGGCCGCTTCGCTCAAGCCGAACGCCGCTGAGCTGACCGTCCAATGCCGTCATCAGACAATGGCCAGGATATCGCTCTCCCGCATGATGAGATAGTCCTGTCCGTCAATGGTCACCTCTGTTCCGGAGTATTTTCCGTACAGGACGGTATCGCCCTTCTTCACCTCCATAGGCACCTTCTGACCCGACTCCGTCACTTTGCCAGGGCCGACGGCCATGATTTCACCCTGTTGCGGTTTTTCCTTGGCGGTATCGGGGATGATGATGCCACCCTTTTTCACCTCCGTTTCCTCCTGAGGTTTCACCAGGACCCGGTCGGCGAGAGGTTTTACCTTCATGATTTGACCTCCTTTCAAGTTTGTTCCAGATTCTTGTTCAGCAGCTCTGATGGCCACGGTGTTCCGGAATCGTACCCATCGGTTCAACTGAGCCTGCACAATCGAAACCCGTAAGTTACTATAAAACG
>CAZOYL010000009.1:871-37170 GCA_964584035.1 uncultured Gemmatimonadota bacterium
TTAAAATATTAGCACTCAATGGCACAGAGTGCTAAAGTGGAAAATATTATAACCAATCATCGAACGAAAAGCAAGGGAAAAATGCTGCGGCGGGGAAAAAAATGCCCGGGGAAGATCGTGGACAGTAAACCAGCGTGGTTCTATCGATCAGCCAGGTGTTATAACCATCTGTCCGATGAGAACCAGCCCCTCCAGGGTAAGATCGGGACAGACCTCCCGAATGGTCACCGAATCCGGCGCGATGAGGTGTGCCAGACCGCCGGTGGCCACTACCGTTGCCTGCTCTCCCAGCTGCTCCGTAATTCTCCTGACGACCCCATCCACCTGACCAACGGTTCCATAGAAAAGGCCGGAGAGAATGCTCTCCTCGGTGGTTTTCCCGATCACGGCCGATGGCTGGCGGATTTCCACGAAGCGAGGCAGCTTGGCCGCCCGGGAAAACAGGTCGCGGGCCGATGTACGCACTCCGGGGGCGATCACCCCGCCGAGATATTCACCTTTGCCGGAGATAACGTCAAAGGTCGTAGCGGTGCCAAAATCCACCACGATGACGGCACCCCGATACCGGTGCCGGGCAGCCACCGCATTGGCCAGGCGGTCAGCTCCGATCTGGTCCGGATCCCGAGTGACGATCTTGAGACCAAGGTTCAACCGGTTGGACACCTCAACGAGTCGGCACCCTCTGACGGTCCCAAGGGCCTCCCTGAAGACCGCCGTTAAAGCCGGAACCACCGAGCCGATCACCACTCCGCTTATCTGCTGCGGATCCGCGCCCGCAGAACTCAGCAATTGCCCGAGCAACAGGATGACCTCATCGGTGGTGCGATCCTGATCGCTGGAGATCCGCCAGCGGTGCCGCTGCTGGGCATTCTCGGACTGATACAGACCCAGCACGGTATTCGTGTTGCCAATGTCGACCGCTAGCCACATGTTCTCTCCTCCTTCAAGAACCCGTCGTTAACGGAAGCGCTTTCCGATGAAGGACCGTCTGTCAGAGCCATATCCGTCAGGGTCACATCGCCCGCCAGAAAACGCTGCCGGTCGCCGTTCTCTTCCCTGAGAATGAGAGCCCCCTGGGAATCGATATCCACGGCCGTACCCCGAATATTTCGCGGGCCTATCTGAAGCGTCACCCGCCGCCCAAGGACTGCGGACAACTGACGCCAACGGTCCAGAAACGGCTCCAGACCCCGTTCCTGGAACTGAACATAGAGCGGCTCAAAACGGGCCAGCAGATCCCCCAGCAGTTCAACCCGGGGTACGGTCCGGCCCAGCTCTATTCTCAGAGAGGTCGCCCGGTGGCGTAAAAACCGGGGGAAATCCGCGGTGCGGTGGTTCACATTGAGTCCGATCCCCAGAACGACACCATGCATATCCGAACCGTTGAGCTGCGTCTCTACCAACACCCCGGCGAGTTTGTGCCCTCGGACCAGGACATCATTGGGCCATTTGACTCTCACGGACAATGGAAAACGCTCCAGAATGGTCTCCGCCACGGCCAGCGCGCCGCAGATGGCCACCTGGAACACTCGCTCAAGGGGCACGTTAGGATGGAGCACCAGAGACATCCAGAGCCCCAAACCGGGGGGAGAATACCAGGCCCGCCCCAAACGCCCCTTCCCGGCCAATTGTTCCTCGGCCAACACCAAAGTACCCTCCGAGGCACCGTTCCTGGCCATTTCCATGGCCACCTGATTGGTGGAGCGAATGCTTCGATAGGAACAGATGCGCCGTCCCATGAGGTCCGTTTTGAGTGCATGGCGCACCTCCAGGGGCAGCAGCCGATCCGGAACCGTGATCAGACGATAGCCCAAACAGGGATGCTCCTCGATCTCATACCCCTGCCGTTGAAGATGCCCGATGGACTCGGTCACCGCCCCGGGGGACAGAACCAGCCGTTCCGAGAGACACACAACCGTCTGATAGTGTCCCATCTGCCCGCGTAGAGCCTCCAGAACGCACTCATCCACCCCGGGATCCTGCCACGACTTCATGAATCCACCTCGAAACCGTCACAACCGGGGGACCACGGCGTCACCTCCAGACTGATGTCCAGGGCGACGGAAGAGTGAGTAATGGATCCGGTGGAGATATCGTCCACGCCCGCCATGGCCATCTGGCGGACATTCTTCAGAGTGATGTTGCCCGAGATCTCGATGCGGGGTTTCCCCTGTGTTCCGCTCTGACGCCTGATCAGATCGAGAGCTGACCGGACTTGGTCCCGATTCATATTATCCAGCATGATCCGATCGGCACCGGCGCGCAAGGCCTGATCTACCTGATCCGGGGAGGCGGTCTCTACCTCCACCGGCAGTCCCGGAAAGCGTTTTCGAACCGCCTTCACGGCCGCCTCGATGCCGCCGGCGACTCCGATGTGATTGTCCTTGATGAGGGCCATATCATAAAGACCGGCGCGATGATTATGGCCCCCCCCCATGGTTACGGCATATTTTTCAAGAACTCTTAACATCGGCGTCGTTTTCCGGGTGTCCAGAATGCGGACCCCGGTGCCGGCCACCGCATCGACAAAACGGGCCGTGTGGGTGGCAATGCCGGAGAGCCGCTGCAGAAAATTCAGGGCTACTCGTTCTCCGCTGAGAATGGCACCGGCCGAGCCATACAGATCCATGATGATCTCCCCCCGGCGGGCCCGGCTGCCATCCTGAATGCTGACATGCGAGCGCATGTCAGGATCGAGCATCTCGAAAACACAGACGGCCACCTCCGTGCCGGCCACCACTCCCGATTCCTGGGCCAGCACCCGAGCTTCTACCTTAACATCCTCTGAAACAATCGATTCGGTGGTAACATCGCCCGGACCGATATCCTCGGCCAGAGCGCTTTGGACCAGCTGACGAACCGTATCCATATCCAGCATGACCGTGCCGATCTCCTCCTAACGGGGAATGGAGCCGCAGCTAATGTAACATGCCTGTTTGGAGAAAGTCAAGGGTAAAAAGAGTTTCGCGCCCGGCTCGGATCTCACGGGGAGACCTTTTTGCTTGACAACCGGGCCGGCCGCTGTATATTCCCCTTGAGCAGATCCTTCTTTTCCCCCAACCAGGCGACGGTGACGTGATCCTGGCTCATATTCTCTCCCTTGCCGGTCTGGCCGTTCTCGTGGCTCTATCGGCCTTCTTTTCCGGCTCCGAAACAGCCCTGTTCTCTCTGGGAAAGCTGCGGCTTCGCCGTATGAAACAGGCGGGTGACAGGCATGCAGAGCTGATCGAGAAGCTGCTCAGCCACCCCACCAAATTGCTGATCTCCATCCTGGTGGGCAACATGTTCGTCAATATCATGGCCACCAGTCTGGCCACCGTGCTGTTCGTTTCCCTGTTCGCCCATCGCGGTGAGATGATCGCCTTTCTCACCATGAGTGTGACCATTCTCGTCTTCGGCGAAATCACTCCCAAGTTTCTGGCCGTGAAAGATCCCAACCGGTACTCCGCAGCCATCGCCGGACCTCTCTGGGCCTTTTCCCGGGCGATCTCCTCGCTGGTCCTCATTCTGGAGAAGTCGACCGAATCCCTGGTGCACCTTCTGGAGGGCGGTCGCCGGGCCAAGGCCACCGCGCCGACCGAGGAAGAGCTGATGACGGTGGTAGAACTGTCTCATAAAGAGGGTATCGTCGATCCCGTTGAGCGCCAGATGATCCTGCGAGCTTTTGAATTCGGGAATCTGCCTGTTTCTGACGTGATGACCCCCCGAACCGAGATCTTCAGCCTGGAACTCGGCACCCGGCCGGCCATCGCCCGATCGCAGCTCAAGGAGCGGGGGTTTTCCCGGGTGCCTATCTATCGCCATGACCCCGAGCAGATCGTCGGAACCGTTCATGCCATCGACCTGGTCACCAGCATGTTCACATCGCCCGGCCGCAACCTGAAAAAGTACCTCCGCCCAGCCCTCTTCATCCCGGAGGTAAAAAAGATCGGGCCTCTGCTGCGTGAATTCCAAAGAACGGGCACGCACATAGCCATCGTCATCGATGAGCACGGAGCTTTATCCGGACTGGTGACGCTGGAAGACCTGCTGGAGGAGATCGTCGGTGAGATCGTGGACCGCAAAGAACGTCTCCCGGCAGCCTATCACCAGCTGGATCGTAAAACGGCCGTGGTGGCCGGAACTATGGAGTTGAATCGATTCAACCGGATTTTCCGAACGGAGCTGCAAGACCCCGAGTATAAAACGGTGGCCGGGTACATCATCGGACGCCTCGGGCGCATACCCGAAGAGGGAGAGACCATCAATGTGGATGGATTGAGCTTTAAGGTGCTCAAAGCAGCGCCCAATCGGATTATCGCCCTGCGGATCCGGAGCGGCAGAAAAACGTTCCCCCATCGAAGACCGCCCAAAGGGAGCCATTGACGTGAGCATCTTCCTGACCTGCATACTCATCCTGCTGTGCATTCTCGTCTCGGCATTCTTTTCCGGTGCCGAGACGGCTTTGGTGGTGGCCGATCGTATCCGCCTGCGCCATCTGGTCGAGAAGAACAACAGCAAAGCCCGAATCGTACAAAACCTCCGGGAGCGTCCTCAGACCTTTCTGGGAACCACTCTGGTGGGCACGAATCTGGCCATCGTGGGCGGTTCGGTCCTGGCTACCCGGCTGGTCAGTCAACTCCTGGGACATAGTTCCAACCTGGCGGCCCTGGTCCAGACGCTGATCATGACGCCGGTGATCCTCATCTTTGCCGAGATCGTCCCCAAAAACTTCTTTCGAATCCATGCCGACTCCATGGTACTGCGGCTGGCTCCCTGGGTACGGTTGAGCTATTGGGCGCTCACTCCCCTGGTCTATCTGATCACCGGCTTCTCCAGGCTGTTCAGCAGAAAAACGGACTCCCGGAAGACCGCCAGCCCCTTTGTCACCCGGGAGGAATTGCAATATCTGGCCCGAGAAAGCCACCGCTACGGTCTCATCGAGAGACAGGAGCATTACATCGTGGGACAGATCTTCGATTTCGCGGAAACCAGCGTTCGGCAGGTGATGGTTTCGCTGGAGGACGTGGTTGCCGTTGAACTGAACAGCCCGTTGGTCGAGGTGGTGGAGGTCATTCAGCGGGAGGGAAAATCACGTATCCCGGTCTATCGCCAAGTTCCCGAGCAGATCGTGGGGGTGGCCGACATCAACCACCTGCTGACGTCACGACGGAACACGCCGCTGGAGAAGATCGTCTATCCGGTGCCGCGGGTCGGGGACGACACCAGCATCGAACGGCTTTTTCTGCACCTGCAGGAAAAACACGAACATATGGCCCTGGTTACGGACGGTCAGGGAAAGGTGGTGGGCATCGTCACTATGGAGGATCTTCTGGAAAAGATCGTGGGCAGCATTCGGGATGAACATGACGATGTGGAAAAAGGGGCGGGTTCCGGAACACCGGCTTGATATGGCGCCGGAGGGGGAAACCCATCTGAAAACGGGACCGCCGATGAGGTCAATTCAGAAGAATGATCGCCAGAAGAATGCCCAGCAGCAGGAAAAAGAGGCCCAGAATCAGTTTCACCCGGTCCATGTGAGCCTCCATGGCGGCTCCGATCTGCTGGGACGATACTCCCATGTAGCTGATCACGAAGATGAATACCAGAGGGAGAACGAACAGCAGGTTATAGATCAGCAGGTAGAGGACGGCGTGGGCTTGTAAGCCCTCCACCCCGGTCACGAACACGATGGTGGGCAGGTACACCTGGCCGGTACAGGCCAGCTCCAGAACGGAAACGACCGCGCCCGTCAGAAAAGCGCCGATGGCCAGACGCCCGGATCTCGATTGTCTGCGAATGGCCTCGTGGATGCGGCGTTTCAGAAACAGCGGCAGTTGAAGCTTCATGTCGGAGAGCCGGCGACCCCGGCGGATGAGAACATAATCGTAAAAACTCAAAGCGGACAGGGCCAGGACCAGCAGGGCCGCCAAAGCATAGACGACTCTGGAGAGCAGGGAAAGAAAGGTCAGCCGCTGCAGGAATCGGAACAACCCCAGTCCCATAGAGAAGTAGGTGATGAACACGGCCATCGTGAAGGCCAATCCCGCCATCAGGATTTCTCGTCTGCTACGACCCGCAAAGGCAAGATAGGAAAGTAGAAAGACGATGGTGGCAAAAGCGCAGGGATTGACACCATCGATCAGGCCGGCCAGCATGACCGTGAACAGGCCCAGACCGCGGAACCGCTCCACGATGCTTCGGGCGGCTGAGACGGTATCTCCGGCGACTATCTCCCAGACAGGCCGGGCGCCGGCGGTGCCGTATTTCTCCACCAGAGCTCGCAGCCCCGCTTCTCCGATCTCCTCTCCCACCAGTGCATCCCGTCCCAAAAAGATGGATGGCGCCACCAGACGGCGATCCTCGGGAAGGCCGGCGTAGCGGCCCATGGCTTCGGCCAGCACCTTGTTCCGGGGAAGTGCCAGATCGAACCACCTGATCGTGATGTCGGGGTAACGGCGCTGCAGTGCCGAGAGCATTCGCTCGACACGGCTGCATTTTTGACATCCGCCCTGATGGAGATAGGCCAGAGCGATCGAGGCGATCGGACCGGGAAGTTCCTCCGCCGCTGGGTTAGCCAGCTCGACGGGAGCAGTGCCTCCGGCGCGAAGAAATCCGGCGATAACGGCGTCAAGCTCCTCCTCCACCTCAACCCTTCCCCCCAGGATACGCGGACCGCAGAACACCACCGGCAGATCATTATCGGTATCGCCGGCCTGCCGTTCCAGTGATTCCAGCAGTTCGTAGTGCTCCCCTTGATCGACATCGACGGTCCTCACGGCCAGCGAGGGACCATACTTATCTTTCAGGTCCGGGAGGATGTGCTCCTCGACATACTGGCATTGCTCACATTCCGGGCTGGTGAAGACAATGATGTGCACCACCGCAGGGGTTTGAAGCTCCTCAGCAACTCCCCGGCCCGGCCTGCCCATCTCCCCGAACAGAAGAAAAAAACAGCCCAGCAGAACCGGCCACAGTCTCCGGCAGATCCACAGCATTCTGTCGTTCTCCTCTCCAACGGCTCCTTCAGCTTGACGGATAGCGGAAAGAATGGCGCGCGAATCCGGCATAATTTTGAGGCTCCCGTCATCGGATCAATAACCAAGTAACATAGTCATCTATCCGCGAGCCGTCAACCTGTTTTTTCCCTCCGCCCGAAGCAGCGGCCCGGTTCCTGCAGCCAGCCCCGGGAGAGGCCGGCCCGATGCAGAGCCTCAATGGCCCGATCATACTCGGCCGCTGTCAGGCGGCGGTTCAGAAGGGGATCCTGACGAGCGGACCAGACCGGCAGGTACTGGCTCATCAAGCTCACATGGACTCGCCGGGAGATGCGCGTGGAGATCAGCCCGACAATCTCTTCGGTGCCGGCCAAATCGTGGGGCAGAACCAGATGACGAATGATCAAGCCGCGCCGGGCGGTGCCCTCCGGGTCGGTGCGTAAGCATCCCACCTGTCGGAACATCTCCTCCACCGCCAGCAGGTTAACGGCCGGATAATCGGGTGCCGCCGAGTATGTTCGGGCGGCCAGCGGGCTGGCGTACTTCATGTCCGGCAGATAGATATCGACGATGCCGGCGAGCAGCTCCAGAAGCTCCAGGGTTTCATAACCACCGGTATTCCAGACGATGGGCAGGCGTAATCCTCTTTCGATGGCCAGGGACAGCGCCTGGAGAAGAGGATACAGAAAATGGGTGGCGGTGACCAAATTCAGGTTGTGACAACCGCTGTTCTGCAAACTCAGAAAGACCCGGGCCAACCGTTCCGGGGACAGGTCGGTGCCGCGGCCCCAATGGCTCATGGGGGCGTTTTGGCAGTAAGAACAGCGCAGCGTGCAGTGGGAGAAAAAGACGATCCCGGAGCCTCGAGTGCCCGAAATGGGCGGCTCTTCGCCATGATGAAGCTTATATTTATAGACCCGGGGCAGCACTCCGGCGCGGCAAAATCCCCTCGCGCCGCGCATCCGGTCGACCCGGCAGTTCCTGGGACACAGCGTGCAGCATTCCATCAGACGGCGGACCCGTGCGATTCGACCGTCCAGCTCGCCCGATCGATAGAGCTCCAGATAGGAGGGTGCCCCGGAGATCGGCACCGATCGGTTTTCTGATTTCGGCCGTTCTGTCATCATCTCCCCCGCTGCCGACATCGGGCCTGCTTTCATATCCAGGCGGCTGACTGAGATCAACTGCCGAAGGTCAGTATAGGATGATCAGTTCGCCGAAGTCAAGAGGAATTCCTCATCGAAAACCACTCGGACCGGTTCATCAGAGGAGAAGGACGGCCGCAGAGAGACGCTGTTCGGCTGGAATACCGAGGGGATCGAGCGGCTGGCCGGATAAAAAAAGGGGGGGATAAGATCCCCCCCTGATTCAATCGAGTGGGCCAATCGTTACTTTTTCCGCCGGCGCGCCGCTCCGAAAATGCCCATGCCCATCAGGCCTCCACCCAGCAACAGAAGCGTGGCGGGCTCGGGCACCGATTCGACGGAGACATTATCGACGAATAGGCCAGTGGGATAAATGATATCCTCACTGGTGGTCACCCCAAAGGCGATGGTGCAATTGATCGGCGACATCACCCCGCTGATGTCGTAAGCCTGATGAAAATGCTGCCAACCGGGAGTTTCCAGGCCGCCAAAATCCACACCGCCCCAGTATTCATAGAGGTCAAAGCCACCGTTATGCTGCATGCCGATCCATACAAAATCAAACTCGATGGAATCGAAGCTCCATGGCATATACTGAAAATCCACCGCGACCATGCTGAGGTCCGCCGGGACGACGAAGCTCTGCATTAAAATGGATGTTCCTATCGCCTGCAAACCCAACAGCGTCGGTGGTGCCACCGAGCCTACGCAATTATTTAGTTCCGGGTGCGTCATCCAGATATTGGGCACGGTGCTGGCCCCCGAGATGGGAAAATCCCCGCCGATGGTCCATCCTGTGAGATCACCGGTTTCAAAACTGCCGTTGGTAATCAACTGCAGGCCGAAGGCTGGCGCCGCGATCATCATCGCGATGACGAAGCTCACCAATGCCCAGGATTTTTTCATATATATCCCCCTGCTGTTTGTGATGATGGTAGATGATAGATATCTTGTTTTTAAATAATGCAACAGTCATGCCAAGGATCGTCTCTCTCCAACCGCAAATACATTTTTAGCATATTCTATTGATGCAAGTGGAGTTAAAATGTCAGTCGGAATGTTTCTTGGCGGAAGATTTATAAAAATAATTATAAGATATTTCTAAATATGTTTGTTTTCTCGACGGTTCTGCCGGGGTTGTACACAACTTATTTTGTACCAGATTTTTATACTGTATTCTTTATTGACAGTCCGCATGCAGTAATCAACAGTGCGGATCTTCCTGCTGCCGATGCCACAGCGCAACGGTCTTTCAGGGCCGATAGATAAAGAAATACGCCGGGATGCTTTCAACTCCCGGCGCATGGCTGAGAAATGCCGAAGGCGGGACTCGAACCCGCACGGGTGTCCACCCACTGCCCCCTCAAGACAGCGTGTCTACCAAAATTCCACCACTTCGGCATAGATCGATCGACCGGTCGGTGGAGAATTTATTGTCCTCCGGATGGCTCCGCCTCCGGAGGCAACTGATCCCCCCCGGCCCCCTGCGATCCTGTCTCCATCGGCTGTGGTGCCGGGACCAGCGGAACTGGAGACTCGCTCTGCTGCTGCGTCTGGCGTTCCATCTCACGCTGGATGACGCTTTCCTGTCTGTTGGAAAAACGCCTCGAAGCCAGCAGACTTTGCCCCAGACAACTGAGAAAAAAGGCGATCGCCAGGCCGGTGGTCAGCTTGCTCAGAAAGGTGGCTGCTCCCCGTCCTCCAAATACCGCTCCCATGGCCCCGCCCCCACCGCCAAAGGCGCCGGCTAATCCAGTGCCCTTTCCGGATTGGAGCAATACGGAGATGACCAGACCGAGAGCAATCAGCACGTGCACGCTAATCAGAAAGGCATACATAGTTCATCCCTCAGATGACGTTTTTGATAATGGCGGTGAAAGATGAGGCCTCCAGGCTGGCACCCCCCACCAGGGCGCCATCGATCTCCGGCTGCTGCAACAGATCCCGGGCATTGTCCGGTTTCACGCTGCCGCCATATTGAATCCTCATCTCCCGGGCCACGGATGGCTGATACTGTTCCGCCACAAGGCCCCGGATAAAGCTGTGGACCTCGTTGGCCTGCTCCGGAGAGGCCGTTTTCCCGGTACCGATAGCCCAGATCGGCTCATAGGCCAGGATGATGCGCGATGCATCGGATACCGTCAAGCCGTCGAAGGCGCCCAAGAACTGCTCGCGGATCACCTCCTGCGTCCGGCCGCCCTCTCGCTCAGCCAACTGTTCGCCAATGCAGACGATGGGAATCAGCGAGGTGCCCAGAGCTGCTTTTAACTTCTTGTTGATCTGAGCGTTAGACTCTCCGAAGAGCGTCCTCCGCTCTGAATGTCCCAAAATAACATATCGGCACCCTATTGTCAAGAGCATTTTGGCGCCGATCTCTCCCGTGAAAGCCCCCTCGGCTTCCCAGTGCATGTTCTGCGCGCCGATCTTCACCGGGCCATCGCCCAGAACCCAGGCCACAGATTCCAGAGCCGTGAACGGCGGACAGACCACGATGTCCACGCTGGTCACATCGGAGAGCTCTTTCAGCAGCGCCTTGACCAGGCTCACGGCCTCGGGGCCGGTCTTATTCATCTTCCAGTTTCCGGCGATGATGGGACGTTTCATGATACCTCCGCCATCAAGGCTCATTCTTATCGGTCAGCGCCTCAACGCCGGGAAGAGTTTTGCCGGCCAGGAACTCGAGTGTGGCGCCGCCCCCGGTGGAAATATATCCAACGCGATCCTGATAACCTCCGCGGGCCATGGCGGACGCGGAATCCCCGCCTCCTACGATGGTCAATGCACCGGCAGCGGTGGCCCGAACCAGCGCTTCGGCGATCTGATAGGTGCCGGTGGCGAAATCGTCGATCTCGAAGACGCCCATGGGACCGTTCCAGACGACCGTTCGAGCGGCCTCGATCCGGTCGGCGAACCGCTGCCAGGTCTGCGGACCGATATCCACGCCGATCCCATCCGCGGGAATCCCGTCCACCGCCACGATGTGACTGCCGGCGCCCGGCTCTATGGCCTCAGCCACCCGGCAATCCACCGGGAGCAGTACATCCACACCTCCGGCCGCGGCCCGCTTCAGAATGGCGTCCGCCAGGGGCACCCGGTCCTTTTCCACCAGTGAGTTCCCCACCTCGAGACCTCCGGCCCGGAGGAAGGTGAAGGCCATGCCGCCGCCGATCAGCAGCGCATCCACCCGCTCAAGGAAACTCTCGATGACTTCGATCTTGCCCGAAACCTTGGCCCCTCCCAGGACGGCCACATAGGGCCGCGACGGATCTGTCAGAGCTCGGCTGAGAACATCGAGTTCCTTTTTCATCAGGTATCCGGCAGCGGCCGGCTGAAGATATCGGGTCACCCCCACGGTCGAGGCATGAGCCCGGTGGGCGGTGCCAAAAGCATCGTTCACATAGCTGTCTCCCATGGAGGCCAGCTGCTGCGAAAAAGCTGTTTCGTTGGCGGTCTCCTCAGGGTGGAATCTGAGGTTTTCCAGAAGGACGGTCTGTCCGCTCTTTTGAGCCGCCACCAGACCGGCCGTTTCCGCTCCGATACAATCGCCGGCCATGGCCACCGGCGTGTCCAGCAGTTGTTCAAGCCGCCGGGCCACCGGCCGCAGACTCAACTCCGGCCGGATCTGACCTTTGGGCCGTCCCAGATGTGACATCAGAACGGGACGACCGCCCTCGATCAGGATCTTCCGGATGGTCGGCAGCGCCGCCTGGATGCGCCGGTCGTCCGTGATACCGCCCTGACCATCCAGGGGAACGTTGAAGTCGACCCGGACCAGGATCCGTCTGTCTTTCAGTTCCAGATCATCGATGGAGATTTTAGATACGGATGGCATCGACGCCCCAGTATTATCCCAACATGACGGCAGCCAGCTCCACCATCCGGAGCGCATAGGCCGACTCGTTATCGTACCAGGAGATGACCTTGAGTAAGTTTTTATCCAGAACCGTGGTCAGCAGGCTGTCATAAATACTCGAATGGGGATTGCCGATGATGTCCACCGATACCACCGGCTGATCGATGTACTCCAGAATGCCTTTCATGGGACCTTCGGCCGCCGTCCGAAAGGCCTTATCGATCTGCTCTTTGGAGGCCGGTTTGTCCACCTGGGCTACGAAATCGACCATGGAGCCATCCCAGGTGGGCACCCGAACGGCCATGCCGTCAAGCTTTCCCTTGAGTTCCGGGAGCACGACCGCGGTGGCAACGGCCGCTCCGGTCGTCGTGGGGATCATGGACATGCAGGCGGCCCTGGCGCGACGCAGGTCTTTATGGGGCAGATCGAGAATCCGTTGATCGTTGGTATAGGCGTGAATGGTGGTCATCAGGCCCCGGACGATACCGAAGGTGTCGTTGATCACCTTGGCCACTGGAGCGAAGCAATTGGTGGTGCAGGAGGCCGTTGAGATGATGTCATGTTTATCGGGGCGGTACTCACGATCGTTGATGCCTTTGACGATGGTGGCATCGACACCTTTCCCCGGTGCTGAGATCATCACTTTTTTCGCGCCGGCATCGAGATGTTTGGCCGCATCTTCCCGTTTCCGGAATTTCCCGGTGGACTCGATGACCACATCGATGTCATACTCCTGCCATGGAATACGAGCAGGATCTCTCTCGGAGCAGACCTGCAGCGTTTGGCCGTCGATGACGATGGATTGACCCTGGGCCTGAACCTGCGCGTCCAGAACGCCATGCACGGAATCATACTTCAGCAGATGCGCCATGGTCGCACTATCGGTGATATCATTGATGGCCACGATATCGACGTTGGGATTCTTCCAGGCGTGTCGAAAGACCAACCGCCCGATTCGTCCAAATCCGTTGATACCCACCCGAATAGCCATTCTCTTCCCTCCTCGTACGTCATTTTCAGACAACCAAGTTCGTATCCCGACAGATCACCCGGACCGATATCACCCGAAAAAGACCTGGGCAATCTTGTACAGCTCGGGATCGACCTTCTTGATCCCTTTAGTGGCTTCCGACAGATCCACGGCGACGACCTTGTTTCCCCGGAGAGCCACCATTTTACCAAAACGATCCTCTTTCACCAGATCGATGGCGGCGATACCGAATCGGGTCGCCAGCACCCGGTCGAATGCCGAGGGAGATCCGCCCCGCTGCAAATGCCCTAGGACGGTCACGCGAGTATCAAAACCCGTCCGGCGAAGGATTTCCCTCCCCAGCACATTGCCCACCCCCCCCAGCCGAACGTGACCGAAGGCATCCTTTTCCCAATCCTGAACGACAAACGTGCCATCCTTGTCTTCCGGAGTTGGAATCTTGGCTCCCTCTGCCACCACGATGATACTGAAGTCCTTGCCTCTCTGGTGACGCTTTTCGATCAGTTTACAGATCTTCTCTATTTCGTAAGAGACCTCCGGTATCAGAATGGCATCGGCCCCGCCCGCCAGGCCGGCCTGCACCGCGATCCAGCCGGTATGGCGGCCCATGACCTCAAGGATCATCACCCGGTTATGCGACTCAGCGGTGGTATGCAGACGGTCTATGGCCTCGGTGGCGATATTCACCGCCGTATCGAATCCGAAGGTGTAATCGGTCCCGTTGAGATCATTATCGATAGTTTTAGGCACGCCGACAACACGAACCCCCCGGTCATAGAGCTCCCGGGCCACACCCAGGGTATCCTCTCCCCCGATGACCACGAGAGCGTCCAGTTTGAGTTCCTTCAGATTGCTGAAACAATCCTTCACGTGCTCATCAGATTCAAGAGGATTGGTCCGAGAGGACTTTAAAATCGTCCCGCCCCGATGGAGAATTCCGGAGATGTCTCCCAGGCCCAAGTTTTTCGTCCTTTTTTCCAGAAGACCCCGCCAACCTTCCAGAATGCCGTAAACCTCATAGCCATAAACGCTGATTGCCTTCCTGGTGACCGCGCGAATGACGGCGTTCAATCCGGGACAGTCGCCACCACCGGTTAATATTCCGACTCTCACGTTTGGACACCTCCATTTCAAGTAAAAGTTAAACTTTAATATAGTACTTCCTGACTCTGTGAGTCAAGGAGAAAACTCCAGTTCCCTCCTCCTGGTAACTTTTCCATGATCTGGTTTCCAGATGTTGTTGAAAAACGGAGGCGGAAACGGCCGTCCAGACACACGGCCTGGGGAGAGGATGAAACCGAGGCGCGAAATTCCCCTTGACAGCCAACCCGTTGGATCGTACCATTATGAGATGACCTTTTACGGCGGAGGCTGACGATATGATGTCGATGAAGGTTCCCGGATCCATACAGAGGCAGGATCAGCAGTACTATTTTTCTCTCAGGGACCTCCTCATCATCACCCTTCTGGCGGCCCTGGGGATCGCCATGAAACCGCTGCTGCAGCCCTTTTCACGCCTGCTGCTGAATGCTTTTTCCGTTCCCGGCGGCGTTCTCTTCGGCGGGTTCTACATGATGTGGCTGGCACTGGCTCGAGGCCTGGTGAACAAGCCCGGCAGCGGCATCCTGGCGGCCTTCATACAAGGCATCACGGCCCTGGCCGTGGGGCTCTCTCCTGCCCATGGAGTCCTTTCGCTGGCCACATTTCTCCTCCCCGGAGCAGCCGTGGAACTGGCCTTTTGTCTTCCGGGGCAAGGAATGTTCTCTCGAGCAGGCCGCTTTCTGCTGTCCTGTATCCTGGCCAATCTGACCGGTATCGCCATCGTGGTCCTGGTCCGCGGATTCGGTCGTCAACCGGTGCTCATCCTGATGATCATCGGCGGGTTCTCAGGCGGCCTGGGCGGCCTGGTGTCCTTCGCGGTGGCCGAGAAAATCCCCCGGCGCTTCCTGACATCCTCCCGCGACCACAGCCAGGCATAAAAAAAGCGGGACGAGTCGGTCTCGTCCCGCTTCCGTTTCTCTATAGAAGAGATCAGTTCATCACCGGCCCCGGCCCGACGAAGCAGCTCATCCCCCAGGCTCTGGAATCATAGGGCATGAGATCGTCGAAGACCGTCCCATGATCGATGACGTCGATGGTGGCATGTCTCGGCCTGGCGGGATGCGGAGGATCCGCAGCCGTCACCCAGGTGCCCTGAAACACCCCGCCGCCGATATGCCGGAAGGGATGCCGGAAGAAATGCGGCGCATGCAGGAAGACCAGATCGTCGGGATTACCGGTGTCCACCGTGAATGTGACGCTATCTCCGGGATCGAGGACAAAGAGATCCTCCAGGTTCCACAAGCTGGACACATCGGTGATGGTGGTATCGATCGAGCCGCTGCTGGAGATCACCTGAACACTGTGGATCACTTTGGTGCACGGATTGGAAACGATCTCCCAGCCGGAAATGGCCTTCAATTCCCATCCCCCATAGCGTCTGCCGACCTGCTCAGAACCTGATCGCTCCAGATACGCATATCTCACCGCTGTATCGTCGATGTCCTTGGTATAGTCGACCTCCATGGTGACCGTGTGAAACAGCCCCTGTAGCGTGGTGGTGATGGTCACCTCGGCATAGTCCATCAGGGAATCCTGATAGATGGAGATATCGATGTTCTTCGTCCGATGGGTGATCTCTCTCCAGAAGACCACCGGATCGATTTCGGCAAGCAACTTGGACATGGCCGGATCGCCGCCGCCATCGGCGACTTCCCCGGAGCCATCCTGGTAATCGTACGTGAATAGCTCCGAGTTGTCGTCCACGAAGGCCCTGAGATATGTCTCATCGGGGGAATCAGTGGGTCCCACCGGGCTCTGATTCTGCGCACACCCGGCCAGGACGAACAGGATGCCGACGGCCAGCAGGCCGATCCTGACGAGATATTCCTCCTTCTTCTTCATGGCTCATCCCTCCTTTGGGGATTGAGTGGAACGTTTGAAAGTCCCGAATCGCGCCCTGACTCCTGACCCGTTCCAGGCGCAATCTCCATGCCAAGGGGAATGATGGACCGTATCGATTTTCTAACATCCTATATAACTGTCTATTAGAAGTTTTTTTGTTCATCTCCAAAGCCTCCGGATGCCGCCTGGGATGAATTCGTGACCCCTTGGGTAGGGCTGACCGTACCCTGTGGTACGGTCAGCCGGCCGTTTCCCGGCCCATGACCCGGCCAAAGAAAAGCCCGAATCCTTCGTTGGATTCGGGCCAAGATCTATCGGGCCGCCGGGGGTATCGGAATCCCCTGCCGGGGTCAGGGCCGCGACCCCACCAGACGCCGGTACTCACCGGACGGGCCGATCACGGTGCTGGGGACTTCTAGGGCTATCGGGCAATCTTGTCAGGCCAGCTCGGATCTCGGTATTCACTCTTGGCCGTTGAGTGAATGAGCGTATAATTATCGAATCCGCTCAGATCGGCAAAGATGAACTCTATGCCGCCTTCCAGAGAGTAATAATGCCAGCGCTCCCAGGCCACCCGGGTAATATCACTGGGGTAGCGCTCGATGTCATCGGGCGGGCCATAGATCACATAAATTCTCCCCTGGTCGGTTTTCCAGCCATCATTTTGCTGGAAACGGGAGAAATGCTGATTGGCATAGTTCCACCGGCGCATATGCTCCCGGCGAAATTCGTTGTCGGATGTGGTTGGATCGGAATCCCTCCGGCGCCAGAATTCCTCCAGGAATCGAGCCTTGCCCTCCAGATTCAAACTTCTATAAATTTTCAGATCCTCATCGCTGGCCACATACCGGATGAGATCCAGCCGATAGGAGGCTTCCTCCTCGGTCAGGCTGTTCTGTTCTTCCGGCTCCAGCCGTTCTCTTTCCGGCGAAGATACCTGGAACCATCTCTGATTTGACACTTCCTGACCGGTCTGGTGATCGCTGACGGTCAGGCGGAAAAAATAGGAGCCCGGCGAAAGTCCGACCACATTGACCCCGCTGACCTCCACGGCCGACACGCCGGGTTTCCTTTTTTGAGTTGTCGGATAGCTTTTCAGAAGATCTCCGGCTGAGTCGAGGATGTCCTGTCGGACACTATACGTGGAATCAGAACCGGGACCCGTTTTCAAGCCATAGATTTCCGCATAATAATACAGGACCGGGACATCGATTCCATAGCTCCTCATGGGATTGGGAAGAACTCGAACTCCGTTCTTGACGAAATCTCCGGCCTGTTCTGTCGGGCTGATGTCCAAAGCCAGTTCCAGCTGGCTGAGGGACAGCTCCTCATGTGGAAAGGCCGGCACGTAAAGCTCACCCGAAAGGGAACTGACCTTTTTGCCCCCCTGATCGGTCAAACTGATATCGATGTCGTAGAAATCGGGTTCCAGCAGCAGGCCGACGATATCGAAGATCGAATAACCCTGCTCCAGCTGCTCCTCGGTGCTCACCAGGATGTCCTTTTGCCACTGCCGACTCCAGCGCTGGATGCTGTCCGCGTCGGTGACGGCGGCATCGAAGAGAAGCGTGGCCATGAATCCGTCGGGATCAGATTCAAAATGCAGGCTCTTGGTGGACAACAGAAAATAGATCTCGACATAGGAGCTCTCCGGATCCTCAAGAGATTTGAACACGGCCGTATCCACAAAAAAGGGCAGTCCCTCGCCTTCCTCAAAGGCCTCCGCCATCTCTCCAGAAGTCCCCAGAAAGATCATGATCAGAGCCAAGCTGAATGCAACCAGCCATGCTGACCGGATCCGCTTATCGCCAGGCAACCAGTTTATAATCCCCATAGCCATCCTCATCGACAAAATAGAAACGCCGGTTTGAACTGTAGTAATGCCATATTTGATAGGGTTGACCGCCAATTTCCATAGGATGACGCTCAATATCGTCCGGCGGGCCATAGATGATATAGATGCGCCCCCGATCGGCTCTCCAGCCGGTCGATACCACCGAATAGTGAACGTTGGCGTATTCGATCCGACGATAGTACTCCGTTCTCATCTCGTTGGCAGGTGTTCCCGGCGTCGGATCCCGCTGTTCCCAGAATTCCAGCCAAACCTCACGGCGGTCTTCCTCCTCGGCCGCCTTCAATTTTTTATACTCTTCATCGGTGGCGATGTAGCGAAGCTGTTCCAGGGCCTCTTCGTAATCCTTGGCCACATGACCCAGGGCAGACCAGCGGATCTGGAAAGTGACTTCCTCGCTGACCGTTCGATCATTCACCTGGTCCCGGATGGTCACCCGCAGCAGGTATTGATCCTCGTCCAGGGCGGACACCTGGAATAATCGGAAGGCGTCGCTGATCTGACCCTCTCTGCGGACGCTGGCGGTATCTGACAGAACGACCTCTCCGGAGGCATTGACGATCTCATATTGAGCCCGGTAGGCCGCGGCCGAGGGATTGCCGGCTCTCAGATCATAGATCTCGAAATAACACCACATTTGCGGCTGAATATCGCTGAAAACATTATTCACACTGGGAGTTATAAGAAGACCGCGGCGTTCGTAGGAACCCGCCTGGGCCCCCTCGCCGGAATCGGGGGCGATCTGATGGGCCAATAGCAGCCCGCTGAGGGTCATCTCCGACCGCTCGAAATCCGGGACCATCGTTCGGGTCTCGGTCCGGACCATCGCGCCGGTATGCTGGCCTTCAATCCAGATCTTCAGCTGATATTCTCCGGGAGGCAGGAAAAACTGAAAATATCCCACGACGAAGGTATCGCGGGAATTGGTCTGATCATACGTTTCGGCCCAATGCGTGCCGGACACCTCATCTCCGGTGACCTGATGGCCATCATGGTCATAAACGACACAGATGACCTGAAAATCGGCCCGATATCGACCGTCGCTCCTGATGAACTGCAGATGGTCGTTCACCACCCTGTAATGGATCACCACATAACTGGTTCGGGAAATGGGATCGAAAAAGGGGATGCTGTTGACCGAAAAAACGACCGGCCCTTCGGGAACATTATCCAGCGTTCGCGGTTGGGCCTCAACAGATGCGGTCAACAGGAGGCAGATGACCAGCGGGGCGATGAAAAGAATTTCAGAAAATCTGTTCCGGGAGAGGAACATAACCCCTCCTGACAAGGGATATTTCCTTTTCTGTTCTGTCAAATACTATAGACAATCGGGCTGGGAAATGCAAGCAGAAAATGGATCGCTGGAGGGCGTCGAGAGGGCCGGGGGCAGGCTTTATTCGTAGCGCAGGGCGACGATGGGATCCAACCTGGCCGCTTTAGTGGCGGGATAGATGCCAAAAAACATGCCCACCGCGGTGGAGAAACCCAATCCCAGCAAAACGGACCACAGCGGCACGGTCGATGGCAGAGGGGATACGGCCCCGACCAGTTGACCGAGGAGAAAACCCAGCAGGATACCGACCGTTCCTCCCACGCCGCTGAGAGCAGCCGATTCGACCAGGAACTGCCAGAGGATATCTTTTCTTTTCGCCCCCAGAGCCTTGCGGATGCCGATCTCCCGAGTCCGTTCGGTGACCGTTACCAGCATGATGTTCATGATACCGATACCCCCGACCAGCAACGAGATAGAGGCCACACCGATGACCACGGCAAAGGCCGCTCCGGTGATGTTATTGAACACCCCCATGAGGGAATCCTGCGTATGTATCTCAAAATCGTTGGGCTGGCTGTAGGGAATACCCCGGCGCCGGCGGAGGAGCGAGATGACCTCATCGATGGCCTTTTGCGTCGAACTCGGGCGATCCGGTTTCACCCCGATGTCCACGGAGAAGTTCTCCCCGGCTAATTTCTGCAGCGTGGTCAACGGAATCATCACCTGGTTGTCCTGACTGCCCCCCATGAAGCTGCCCTTTTCCTCCAGAACACCCACCACCAGAAAACGGTGCGGTCCGCTGCGAACATACTTGCCCAGGGGATCTTCATAGGGAAAGAGCTTCTTGATCACATCGTTGCCCAGCACGCAGACCTGTCTGCGGTGATCGACATCGGTCGGGGTGATAAAACGGCCCCATTTGACGTAATAGGAGTAGACCTGCAAATAGGTCTCGGTCACGCCCCAGATAGGCACCCGGTCGGTGGATTCGCCCCCATACTTGATGACCTCTCCGGGATAGAGGGTGATGTCCGCGGCGACCGTTTTCACGGAGCGGCACAAGTTCTGGATGGCCCGGGCATCCTCGTAGGTCAGGTCCTTCCGGCGGGCATATTCCCGCCATTGCTTGCCCGAGGTGATGATGGCCGGAAATTTATCCACATAGAAGGTGTCGGAGCCGAGCACGCTGAGCTCCTCCTCGACACTTTTTTTCAAACCCTCCGTGATGGACATCATAGTGATGACGGTGGTGACCCCGATGATGATGCCCAGGGTGGTGAGAATGGACCGCATTTTATGGGTCTTCAGGGATTTCAGGGCCATCCGAAAGATTTCGCCGAACTCCATATCTTCCTCACTCGTAATGCAGCGCCTCGATGGGATTGAGCCGGGCTGCCTTGGCGGCCGGATAGAGGCCGAAAAAGATGCCCACGGCCGACGAAAAACCCAGCCCCAATACCACCGACCATAACGAAACGGAAGCCGGCAGCGGCGATACGGCTGCCACCAGCTTGCCCAGACCAAACCCGATCAGGATACCGACCAATCCGCCCACACAACTCAGGGTGATGGCCTCGACAAGAAACTGCCACAGGATATTTCGTCGCCGCGCCCCCAGCGCCTTCCTGATGCCGATTTCACGAGTCCGTTCCGTCACGGAGACGAGCATGATGTTCATGATCCCGATCCCGCCCACGATCAGCGAAACGGTTCCGATGCCGATCATGACCAGATAGATCGTTCCGGTGACCTTCTGGTACATATCGGTGAGCATGTCCTGCTGATTGATGGAGAAATCATCCGGTTCTCCAGGCCGATTCCTGCGGATGATCCGCATGGCCCACCGTACCTCCTCTTTAGTCTCTTCCAGGGCCTGTGGATCGGAAGCTTCCACCATGATGTCCAACGAACGGTATGATCCGAACAATTTTTCGAAGGTGCGAATGGGAATGATGACGTCCTCGTCCTGGTTGAAACCAAGCAGATTGCCCTTTTCTTCCTTGATCCCGATCACCAAAAACCTGAAGGGCCCGATAAAGACCCGCTGATAGAGCGGATCGACATCTTTAAATACGGCCTCGACCACCGCCTGTCCCAAAATGCAGACCTGATTATGCCGGTGATTGTCCACGCCGGAAAAGAATCGTCCTTGAGCGGCGGATACATCGGCCACATCCTGATATTCAGGGGTCGTTCCCCGAATGAGAATGGCCTCGGCCCGAGCGTCTCCAAACTTGATCATCCGGCGAGAATATGTCACCGGAGCGACAGCCGTGGCGGTGGTCAGCATACCGCTCAACCGGTCGGCCTGTTGTCTGGTTATGTTTTTTCTATTTCTGTACTTATACCAATCCTCGCCGGCGAACCAGGGAAATTTTTCAACATAGAGTACATTCGATCCCAGGCTGGCCACCTGACCGGTAAAGCTCTGATTCAGTCCCTGAACCAGAGAGACCAGTCCGATCACGGTGGTCACACCGATGAGAATGCCCAGGGTGGTCAGGGCGGCTCGGACCTTGTGCGTTCTCAGAGCGCCCATGGCAATGCGGACGCTTTCAATGATCTCTCGTGGGTTCACGCCGGTTCTCTTGCCGTTATTAGGGGACCAATGGTTGAGATGGACCGCAGGGGGGGGAACTCAGGATGCCGGGGAAGACGATTCCCGTGAAGCATCTCCTGCCAGCTGGCGCTTCCGGCGGAGTTCATCGGTGGCCACCATTCCATCCAGTAATCGAATGGAGCGCTGGGTATGCTGGGCGATATACTCCTCGTGGGTGACCAGGATGATGGTATTGCCGCCCTGATGTATCCGCTCGAAGATCTGCATGATCTCCTCGCCGGTTTTACTGTCCAGGTTTCCGGTGGGCTCATCGGCCAGGATCACCGAGGGCTGGTTGACCAGAGCTCGAGCGATGGCCACTCGCTGGCGCTGACCTCCGGAAAGTTCGTTGGGCCGGTGATGAGCCCGATCGGCCAGCCCCACCGATTCCAGCGCTTCACGAGCCGACTGGCGGCGCTCCTTGGCCGGGGTGCCGTTATAGATCAGGGGCAGCTCGACATTATGCAGTGCAGTGGCCCGGGGCAGCAAATTGAAGGTCTGGAAGACGAATCCGATCTCCCGGTTGCGAATGTCCGCCAGGGCGTTATCGTCCAGACCTCCGATCTCACGATCCTTGAACTGATAAGTGCCCTCCGTGGGAGTATCCAGGCAGCCCAGTATATTCATCAAGGTCGATTTACCGGAGCCGGAGGGTCCCATAATGGAGAGATATTCATTGAACTCAATCGACAGGGTGATCCCCCGAAGCGCCGGGACCTCGACCGTTCCCACCTGATATACCTTGGTAATATTCTTCAGCTCAATCAGTTTTTCCATCCCCTCACCGCCTTTCGCCGCTAGGCTCTTGGTCCGGGCTCTCGATCTTGACCTTCTGACCATCCCGTAAATCCCGGAGGGCACGATAGCTGCCCGTTACGACCAGCTCCTCGCCCTCCAGGCCAGAGATGATCTCGGTTTCCGTATCGCTGCTGATGCCCGTTTCCACGGGAACCATGACCACGGCGCCGTCCTTGACCACAAAGACCACCTCGATCAACTCCTCCGGCTCCTCCCCCTGCTCCTCCTGCTCCGCTTTTCCGGATGCCTCATCGGCCGTAACGGAATCATTCACCATCTCCCGGGATGTCTCTAAACTATCAGCGGACCGGGGCTCCGTCTTTGCCTTTGCCTCTGCCTCTTCGTCAGATTCCTCGGGAGCATCCGCCTTTTTCTCCTCTTCCTCTTCAGGCGGCTCGGGAGACCGCATAACGACACACTGGATGGGAACGGACCACACGTCCTCATGGGCGGCCGTCTCGATGTCCACGGTGGCGGACATACCCGGGCGGAGGCTCATAACTCTCTCCAATATGGCCACCTTGACCTTGAAATTGGTGACCTCCTCCTGCGTTCCGCGCCCCTGGGTAAAAGCGCTGCTGGCGATCTCGGTCACTTCCCCTCTGAGCAGTGAGTCGGGCAGGGCATCCACCTCGATACTGGCCGGCTGGCCGATGGCCACCTCCACGATATCCGTCTCATCCACATCCGCCTCTGCCTCCATCCGGGAGAGATCGGCGATGGTCATGATCACCGTGCCGGAGAATTGTTCGGTACCCAGGACCACCTCCCCCTCCTCGGAGTTCAGCTGGGAAACGGTCCCCGACATGGGCGCCAGAATGACGGTTTTCGAAAGATCGTCCTGGGCCTTTTGAAGATAGGCCATGGAAGCGTTATAATTGGCCCCTTCGACATCCTTGCGGGCCTCGACCGCCTCCAGATCGGCCTCCGAGGCCAGGCTGGCATCATAGAGCTGCTTGATGCGCCGGTATTCGGCCTCGGCCTCCACCAGGCGAGCCTTGGCCGAGGCCAATTGAGCCTGCGCCTGATCCACCAGGGCCTGGTAGCGATTTCGATCCAATTGGACCAGGAACTGGCCCTGCTCAACCGGGTCACCCTCCTTGATCCCCATTCTGACGATTTTCCCCGAGACATTGGCACTGATATCGACCTCGGTTTCCGGCTGTATCTTCCCGGCGGCCGAAACGGTGGCGGTGATCCTCCCCTTCTTGACTTTTTCGGCCTGAACCGTGAGAGCTTTCTCCGAGCTGCGGGTCAGATTGAGCACGATGATGACCACCACCACCAATCCTATGGCCAGCCCGATGATCACCTTCTTTTTCTTTTTGTTGGCCATTCAACTTCCTCCTGCTGTTGCTGCAATCCAGCATCCTTGACATCACGGGTTGAGTGGATGATGCCCGCCGCCGTGATCCGTCAATAGTCTCACGGGGTCAAAGGCGCTCCGACCACCTGCTCCAGTTGCGCCAGGGACAGTTTATAATCATACAGGGCCGAGATATAGTTGGTCTGCGCCGTAGAATACGCCACCTGGGAATCGATTAACTCCAGCAGGAAACTGGCTCCCAGACGGTACCGCTCCTCCGCCAGGCGCCGTTCTTCCTGAGCCAGCGCCAGGCTTTCCTCGGTCACCTGGATCCGCTGCTCCGCCTCCCTGACGGACAGAAAGGCCTTCTTGACGGCCAGGGATACCTCGCGCCGAGTCTGTCCCAGCTGCTCCCTGGCGATGGCTGAGTTCAACTGGGCCTGGCGGATATTCGATTTGGTGGAGAATCCATCAAAGACAGGAATGCTCAATGACAGGCCTACGCTCCAGGAATCATGATTCCGCCAGTCGGGAGCATCCTCCGGAAGATCGCTGTCATACCAGGAATAACTTCCGCTGGCCGACAACCTCGGCAGGCGGCCGCTTTTGGCCATCCCCAGGGAAGCTTTCGCCTGGCGCTGCTGGGCTCGGGCTATTCTCACCGCCGGCTGCTCGGTGAGCGCCGATTGGGTCAGCAAGGATAATTCCAGGAGCGGCTTTTGGACCTCCAGATCGTCGACCAGCTCCACCTCCGTATCCAGGTCCCAGCCGAGGATATCATTGAGGTCCGCTCTGGCGTTGCTGAGGTTGTTTCGGGCGCTGATCAGGCTCAGGCGGTCTTCTCCCAACTTCACCTTGGCTCTGAGCACATTGGCCTTTGTGTTGGCACCGATCTCAAAGAGATTTTCTTCCAGTTTGACCTGCTCCTGCGAACTATGCACCAGCTCCTCGGCCACCTGAACCAGCCGTGAGGCCGTCAACAGGCCGTAATAGCGTACTTTGACCTCCAGGGTCAATGACTGCCTGGTCTGAGTATAACTGTCCTTGGCCACCTGATGGCCCGCGCGGGCGTAAGCCAGATTTGAAAAGTTATAGCCCCCTCGGAAAAGGGACTGGCTCAGGCTCAAACTGGCCGAATAAGAATCGCTGGTCCGCTCCAGGAACCGCTCGGGAATCGCGAGGCCATCGATGGTGATGCCCGACAGGGGATCCATGTAGGATTGGACGGAGTGGCTATATGAAGAGGAAGCATTGAGTTGTGGAAGAAAATTGGCTACGGCTCCTAGGACATCGGCCTTGGCCGACTGAACCGTTTTCAGGCCGATGATGGCATCCGGATTCTGCTCCATGGCAATGGCAATGCATTCTTCCAGCGTCACGGTGCGCATCGAATCCAGTGCTTGTTCCTGAGCCCCAGCGAGCGCTCCGCTGAACAGCAAAGAGAACATTACGGCCATCGTCCACGTGAATAATCGAAATATTACCTTCATCACATCACCGTCCTCGAGAAAGCGCGAAAAATACAATTACGAATCGATCTGGCGGACCTTCGCCGGAACTTCTATCCCATCATGAGACGGCCTTTGGTCAGCAGGCCCACTCCAACAGCTCCAATGACATACAAAAGATAGAGACCGACAACCAGGCCGGCCGCTTTCCTGGTGGAGAATTTATAGATCACGGCCAATCCAATGGAGATCAGAGAAATCTCCCAGATGATGAAGATGTCGGTATGTGTCAAAATCTTAAAAAGCAGGTTCTGATCGCCTCCCGAGGGCATCAGGGCGGCCAGGCTGGTATGGATTTGGGTGCTTTTTTTCAACAGCATCAATGGCGTTTTAAGGATAAATCCGGGAATGGCCACCAGGCTCGACCAGCAGTAAACAGAGAGAACCTTTTTGAAACTGGCCTCTCCTCCCAGGAGCACGGTGCCGCCGAAATATAAGATTCCGCTGACCAGGAGGACGATGACGAAAATGGCGACAATCGGGCCGATGACATAACTTATAAGTTTCATTATTGGTTTGGCCTGCTGCTCGGCCATCCTGTCGAAAATCCTCTCCTTCTCTTGGGCGGACAGACGGGGATTCTGATCGATTTTATCACGAGCCTCCTCCATCCGGAAGTCTGACACGAGCACACCGCTGATCATTACCATGGCGATCAGAACGATCACCGGAAGGAGCCAGGTCGGCTTTCGGTTAAGAGAAGAGAAGGTCTTACCGGGCTCCAGAAGCACCCCCCAGATCTTTCGCAAACCGCTCATCTGCGGCGCCTCTTCGGAGTGTCCCAGCTCGGTATTACTGCTTTCGGCATCCGGCATGGTCATTGTCCCCCGTTTTTCTGTGTCGGCAACGGTAATCACCTTCTGTTAAAACGTAAGGTCAATAAGAAAGTTTCAGTTTTTCCACGGCCACGTAAAGAAAAAGGCAGGGTCGAAACCGCTGCCTCCTTCTTTCTTGATGCTTGAGTTTTGGCATCACCTATTGGGAGTCCTTGAGCATAAATCGCACCGGATAGCTGACCCAGACGCGAACTGGTTTGTCTCGCTGCAGGGCGGGATCGAACTTGCATTTCTTGGCTGCTTCGATGGCTGCCTCGTCACAACCCACATTTCCCAGGGATTTCAGCACCTTGGCATCGACCACGGAACCGTCCACATCCACCAGGATCTTGAGAATGACCATGCCCTCGATGCCGGCCTTTCTGGCGATATCCGGATATTTCGGCTTGATCAGCTTGATCAGCTTCGGAGGCGTGTCGTAAGCCACGAATTCGTCGGCCATCGGCGGCGGCGGCGGCGGCGGCGCCACGTCGACTCGCAAATCGGTGGTCTCGATGGTCACATCTTCAGGCAGATCGTCGCTCTCCGACTCGATCGGCACAGAGGGCCTGGGAGGAGGAGGAAGCTTTTTAATCTGCTGGGTTTCGGGAATATCCTGAACCTCCACCACCACCTGTTTGGCGATGGACTCATAGGGTTTGACCTCAACCTTCTGATAGGTCAGGAAGATGAACAGATGCAATGCCAGGGAGAGCACCAATGCCTTTTCGAAAACCGCCTTGTATTGGCTCTTTAAGTCCACTTTGGGGGTCTTATGCACGATGGACTCTCACCTCACTTTCTCTCTCTATCGGTGGCGAAATTCACCCGGAGAGCCTGGGCCCTTTTGAGTTCCTCCAGCACATCGGAGAGGGTCCCATATTGTGCATTCCCGTCCGCCTTTAACGAGATAATAATCCTTGGATTGTCGCGCATCTTCTCCAGCACCACCGGATAGACCATCGGCACCTTGACCAGCATATCGTCGATGGAGATCTCTCCCCTGTTGTTCACCCAGATATGACAGAGGTGCTTTTTGGTCTCGATCTTCTGGGTTGCTTCTGCCCGGGGCAGTAAGACATCCAGACCATGGTAGATCTTGAAGACCGTGGTCACCATGAAGAAAATCAGCAGTAAAAACGCAATATCGGCCATGGAGCTGGTGGGAATGACCGATCCCACGTTGGATTTGCGTCGAAATTTCATCGCCACCCCCGGGAGGATGCTTAATCTGGCGCGGCCAAGGAAATACGTGGCGCATCGGCCAGTTTCAGCTCGTCCAGTACATCGATCATGGTCTCATATCGGGCTCCGGGATCGGTCTTCACGGAAACGATCAGATTGGGATTCTCCTCCAGTTTCCGGCTGATGATGGATTCCAGTTCACCGATGGGAATGATGTCCCCCTCAACGGCCACCTGATTGGAGGCGTTGATCCAGATGTGCATTAGGTTCTTCTTGGGAACCTTTTTTCCCTGTCCCAGAGCCGGCAACTGGAGACCCAGACCCCGCTCCATGCTCATGGTGGTCGTCACCAGAAAGAAGATGATCAGCAAAAAGGCGATATCGGCCATGGAGCAGGTCGGTATCTCCTCGCTGGCTCTCGCTCTTCTCTGTATTTTCATCGCGTTCAGCTCCTCGCTGTCTCAGGAGCTCCAGAGCGCTGCTCAATCTCGGTAAGAGTATCGATCAAATCGGAAGAACTTTCTTCCATCTCGATGATCAGTTTATCGATACGGGACACGAAGAAGTTATGCAGCGCCTGGATGGGAATGGCGATGGCCAATCCAGCGGCGGTGGTAATCAACGCCTCTGAAATTCCAGAGGCCACCAGGGAAGGTTCAATATCTCCCGCCAGAGCGATGGCCTCAAAGGCCTTGATCATTCCGCTCACCGTTCCTAAAAATCCCAACAGAGGCGCGATATTGGCCACGGTGGCCAGCCAAACCATGCCCCGCTCGAGAAACGCCATCTCGATGGTGGCAGCGCCCTCGATGGCTTTCTCCACATGTTCCACACCCCGGCCGGCTCGCAGCAGACCGGCATGAAAGATCGAGGCAACAGGGCCGCGAGTGTTCACGCAGATCTCGGTGGCTGCGTCCACTCCACCGGTGGTGAGAGCACCTTTGATCTTGGCCAAGAACTTCCGAGTGTTGATAGAAGCCCTGGTCAGCGTCCAGAATTTAACGAATGCTACGGCGATGCCCACGATCAGCGAGAACAACAACGGCCACATGAAAGGGCCACCCTTAATAAACAGTTCTACCATGTAACCGACCCCCCCTTTGACGGGTGAAAGGATCTACTTTTGCCTCCCGATAGACACGGATGCACCCGCGAAAACGGATGCCTCAGGTTCCATACCGATCCTCCGGTCATAGAGCTCTGGCATTATAAGTCTTATGCTTTCAGCAAAATAACATCGGCCCGTATTGATGTCAAGCTTTTTTTAAACTCCTTCGGGAAGAAAGGCTCCGGCGGCCGTCGCGGATCCCGGCATTATCTCAACAGAACCATCTTTTTCGTCAGCGAATACCCCTCCCGGGTGAGACGATAGAAATACACGGCGGAAGAGACCGGCTGCCCGGCGCGACCCCGGCCGTCCCAGACCGCCTCGTAGCAGCCGGGACCCTGACGTTCATGCACCAGCGTCCTCACCTCCTGCCCCAGCAGATTGTACACCCGCAACGCGGTCCACCCGACCCGCTGGCCGGAAGGTATTTGATACCGTATGGTGGTCTGAGCGTTAAAAGGATTGGGATAATTCTGACAGAGACGGAAATCCCCGGGGCGGGACTCGGCAGAGGTCGGATCGACGCCCACGGGACCGGTTTCTAATCCGAACCAGTGCAAGATATTCTCCATGATCACCCATGAGGGCGTATAGCTCCCGGCCGTCCGGATGCCTTCGTAACCAAAGCCGAAATACACCACCCGATATCCTTCCGGAGACTGATACCGTGCGGCCGCCGCCTGCCCCTCCGGATCGTTCTGGTAGTTCAGGATCTCGACCGCTTCTCCCAGAGCCTCGATACCGCTGGGGGAGGCAATGGGACCGAAAGATCCCCATAAAAACAAAACCGCCCCATCGGTGATCACATCGCCGCCGACTCCTGACACCACCGGCGGCAGGTTGGAGACGGTATCGGAACGATGGGCCACCATGATGACATCGCTGAAAAATGTGCTCTCGCCGATCTCGTCGCCGATATTCTCTCCGCTGAGGAAGAGATGTCCGCCCCCCTCCAGGAACTCGCTCAGGGAAGCCTGATCTTCCGGCGTCAGGGTGTTTTCCGTTTCATCCCCGGTCATCCAGACGACGGCCGCATAGCGCGACAGCTCTTCCAGATCGATCCTGGCGCTGGCATCGACGTCCCAGTGATCATAGACCACCGACAGGTGATCCAGATCACCCAGAAGGGCTTCCTCGAGATCGTCCCCGCCATCGTCATCGACCACCAGCAGGTCCGGGCGCCCGATCAGCATCTCCAGGCTGCCCAGGGCGGTGCATTGGCCGGTGCCGTCTCCGGCCTGAAGAGAAAAAGTGGTCCAATGTGCCTCGGTGCCGGGGGCCACCGAGAACCGGAACGGAGTGGCGCTGTTGTCGGCCCCACTGCCCGGGCCAATATCACCGAAGCCGGTGGAATCGCGGACGAAAGAGATGGAAGCATCATCGCAGCCGACCCGCGCCCAGACCTGCTCGGCCAACTGCCAGGTGGGCGCATTGCTCACAGTCATGATCCAATCCACCGTCTCTCCGGCATCGGGACGCCCGTCCCCATTGCCCGCGGTGTCCAGGATAATGAATTCATCGTCCAGAATCAGACGGGGCAGGGTCAGGCTCTGCACGGCGGCATAGGCATTCGCCCGCCCGCCGCCGATTCTACCGGCATAGGTAGGATTGATGGCCGAGATATCGTCGGAGGTATGGCGCATCTTGGCTTCGAATTGATCGCTGTCCATGTCACTATCCAGCATTTTCATCAGCGCGGCGATGCCCGCCACCAGAGGACAGGACATGCTGGTGCCCTGAAGCGTCTGATAGGTGTCGTTCCACCAGGTGTTGTAGATGGCCGACCCGGGAGCCGCCACATCCACCCAACCGCCATAGTATGACCATCCGGTCACCCGGTCGCCAATGTCCGTGGCGGCCACGGCGGTGACATGTGCATTGCCAGCCGGATAATGCACTCCGCAGGTGTCCGGCGGGCTCACTCCGGGATCGTTGCCGGCAGCGGCGACGACGATGGCGCCGCGGGCAAAAGCGCTGTCGATCATCTCCTGCTCGAAGGCGCTGGTGGAAGTGTTCCCCCAGCTGAGGCTGATCACATCGGCGCCATTGTCGGCGGCATAAAGAATGCCCTCATAGCCCCAGCGAATATTATTCTCCCCATCCCGGTTTGCCTTGACCGGCATAATCCGGGCATTCCACGCCATGCCGGCCACTCCGATACCATTATCGGTCACCGCGGCGGCGATCCCGGCACAATGCGTTCCATGAACCGGCGCATTCTCGTTGGGATCGTTATCTCCGCCCCCTGAACCCCCGAAGTCCCAACCGAAGAAATCGTCCCGGTAACCATTGCCGTCATCATCGACATTGTTCCAGTCCTTCCAGGTCACTCGTCCATCGCCATCGACATCCTCGCCGCTGTTCAGCCAGATGCTGTCCCACAGATCCGGATGGTCAAAATCGACGCCGCTGTCCACGATGGCGATGATGATGGAACTGTCCGCCCGGACGACATCCCAGGCCTGCGGTGCCCGAACGGTGTTGAGATACCATTGTTCACCGCTGAGAAAAGAGGGGTCGTTGGGCTCCTGACAGAGCTTCTTGATGTGCCGAACGACCGCATAGTGGAGATGTTCATCGCGGGAGAGATCTTCGGCCACCAAGCGGCTGTCGTATTTCTCCGGGAAGTCCAGCTGATAGATCGAGCCCAGTTCCGACGATTTATGGGGAAAGAGGGGAACAGCACGGGAGACCTCGTATTTTCCCAGAATCCGGTCCAGTGAGACGATGCCGGTCGATATCCTGCCGCTAAAACTCTTGATCGCCGGCCTGACCGCATCCGAGGTGAACTTGACGATCACCTCGCCCGGCTGGCATTGAGAATCCTGCGCTCCTGCGGGGCAGGTGTTCATGGCGCACAGAAAAAGAACCGAGCAGATTGTCAGGGCGAGAATCCTTGAACAATTGTTTTCCATCTTCATAACCTTCGTATAGAATCCAGAGGTGACAAACCGTTACGCGTATTATCGCAACAGAACCATTTTTTTCGTTTGTGAAGACGGACCGGCCTGCAGGCGGCAGAAATAGACGCCCGTCGACACCGCCCGGCCATTCTGATCGCGGCCGTCCCATTGGACGATATGATCGCCGGCCCCCTGGACATCATCGACCAGCGAGCGGATCTCCTGTCCAAGGATATTGTAGATACGCAGCGTAGTGCGGCGATGAGCCGCTTCGGCCGCCAGCGTATAGCGGATCTTCGTTTCGGCATTGAACGGATTGGGATAATTCTGAGACAGCTCAAACCGCCGTGGAATCCCATAAGGATCAGGATCCCCGGCGACGCCGGTGGAAACCTGAAACCAGTTCATGATGTTCTTCAGCACCACCGGGCCATGGGTATAGGTGTCGGTTCCCCTGATACCTTCGTAGCCAAAGGCAAAATAGACCACCTTATAGCCATTGGAGGACTCGTACCGTGCGGCCGCGGCCAGCTCGGGATTGGACCGATAGGTGAAGATATCCGCGCCCCCCCCGATGGCCTGGATACCTCCGGGAGAATTCTGCGGTTCCGAGCCCGACAGCATCAGCGTGGTCCCGCTCGATATGGTGTCCCCGGCGACGCCATCCAGGTAAGCGGGATCCAGAGAAACGCTGTCGGCCAGATGCGAAACATGGACATAGTCGCTGAAGAAGCTGCTCTGGCCGACCTCGTCGCCGATGTTCTGCCCGGAGAGAAATAAAAAACGGCCGGCGTCTAAAAAGGCCGATAGGTTTTCCCGGTCTCCGGCCGTCAGGGTGCTTTCCGATTCAGCCCCGGTCAGCCAGATGACCACCTCATAGGGCATCAGGTCGGCCTCCCCGACCTTACCCCGGGCATTGACATCCCAGGTCTCGTAGAGCACGCCCATCCCATCCAGACCGCGCTGATAGCTGCCTTCCAGGCTGTGACCGCCGTCGTCGTCGACGATCAGGACCGGCGGGCGCCCGATCAGCATGTCCAGGCTATCGACCAGGTCGCCGACGGCGCCGGCGGCCTCCATGTGCAGATAGAATGTCGCCCACCAGGCGGTATCGATCGCCGCAACGGTAAATTGAAAGGGCTCGCCGGAATGATCGCCGGTCTCGCCCGGGGCGATATCCCCCAGGGCCACCGAATCCTGAGAGAAGATGATCAGGGGGGAATCGCTGGAGACCTTGACCCGCAGGTTCCGGGCCGGCTGAAAGGTCGGGGTATTGAACAGCGTGACGGTCCAGTTGACCGTCTCACCGGGGTCCGGTCGCCCGTCGCCATTGCCCCCGGCATCGTCGATGAGGCTCTCCTGGATCACCAGGCCCGGATCGGTCATGCTCAGAACGGCCCGATAGGCATTGACCCGGCCGCCCCCCAGGCGGCCGACGTATCCGGGATTCTGCCCGTAAATATCATCCGAAGTGTGCCACATCTTGTCGGCGAACTCGTCGCTGGTCATGCCGGGGTCGATGGACTTGAGCAGGCCGGCCACGCCGGCCACGATGGGAGAGGACATGCTGGTGCCCTGCAGCATGGTATAGTTATCATTAAACCAGGTGTTATAGATACCCTGCCCCGGCGCGGCCACATCCACCCAGGGCCCGTAAAAGGTCCAGTTAGCCGCCCGGTCGTGCTGATTGGTGGCGGCCACCGCCACCACGTGGTCGTACCAGGCCGGGTACTCGATCTCACAGGTGTCCGGAGGGGAAACACCGGGATCGTTGCCGGCCGACGAGACGATGATGGCCCCCATGGCCGAGGCGCTGTCGATGATCTCCTGTTCGAACTGGTGGGGAGATCCGCCGGAGTGGCCCCAGCTGGCGTTGATCACATCGGCCCCGTTCTCGGCGGCGTAGAGGATGCCCTCATAGCCGTGCTTGATGCCGTCCTGTCCGTCCTCGGTGGCCTTGATGGCCATGATTGAGCAGTTCCACCCCACACCGGCCACCCCGACGCCGTTGTTGGTCACCGCCGCTGCGCATCCGGCCACGTGAGTGCCGTGAATGGGCTCCCATTCCACCGGATTCCAATCCGGATAACCGGCTCCGCTGAAGTCCCAGCCGATGATATCGTCCACATAACCGTTGCTGTCATCGTCGACGAAGTTGAAATCGGGATTGGTGAGCTTGCCATCTCCGTCGATGTCCTCACCGGGATTGACCCAGATATTGGCATACAGATCGGGATGATTCCAATCCACGCCGGTGTCCACGATGCCGATGACGACCAGGCTGTCGCCATGAGTGATATCCCAGGCCTGGGGACATCGCATCAGATCGATATAATACTGGATGCCGGTCAAATAGAATTCATCATCCGGCGTCTCGTGAAGCTGCTGAATATATCGCGGTTCGGCGTACAGAAGGTGCCCGTCGCGGGCGAAATCGGCAGCCACCTCGTCGGCATCGAAAACGGGATCGAAATCGAACTGATAGATGTGGCCCAGCTCCGATCTCTTATGCGGGAAAAGCGGTCCCGCGCCTGAGACACGGTATCGCTCCAGGCGCTCATCCAGCGAGGAAATTCCCAGATAGACACATTCGCCGCACCGTTGGATATCGGCCTTTCCCACCTGCGGAATGAACTTCACGATGATCTGGCCGGGAGCGTAAGAATCTTCATCGGTTCCGGGACAGGCGTCATCGGGCGACATTGAGATGAACAGAAAGAAACAGCAGCACAGGACGGGCAGAATAACTCCTGAGGTCCGGATCATAGCACATCCTCCTCGCCGGGCATAAACCCACCAATATTTACAGGATACGGCTGGACCACTATCCTTCGAAGGGGGCCGCGAAGCGGCCATCTGAAGGACTGGCAGGGAGCATTCATCATTGTACACAAATCGTCAATTGTTGTCAAGCCATTTTTCGGCAGGGGAGAGAGACCGGGGCCTATCGAAGCTCCGCCCCGATCCCATGCCCCCGCCGGCAATGCGCCGGCAAAGCCCTACCGACCTGTCCTGAAACGTTTGTCCGACATTTTTTTTATTGACAAGGGATCATCTTTGTGGTATTTTGCAATATTATCAAACGGTCTCTCCAGGGAGACATGAAAACGGTATCATGACCAGTTTTATATCGTCGGATATCAGAAGAAAGGGGTGATGCACGCGACGGAGTTGCTGACTTCCGGACGATGATTCGGAGGCGTTCGTGAACACTAGAAAGTCATTGTTTTTTTTTGTTTTTTTGGAGGCTCTATCATGAAAAAAAGCATGCTAAGCGTCTTGTTGTGCTGTGCCGTTTGCCTGGCGGTTCTGCCGACCGCTCCCCTGGCCACGGTAACCATCGTTCAAAATCCGGAGATGTGGCTGGCCGCACCTGTCATTCAACCCGACGATGTCTTTCCCCAGTTGAGCGGGGGAATCCCCTACCAGCCTCAGGATGAATTCAAGGACAACCCTCTGGGCACGATCATGAACCTGGGCACCACCTGGTATGATTACCAGCACAACTGTACCTGCGAAAAGATGGTCAGCGTGACCCCCAGCGGCGGAGTGCATTTTTGCTGGATGAACGGCCTGCAGGCTCAGGCGATCGACCGGCACATCTACTACAATTACTATAATCCTACCACGGGTTCCCTGGGCTGGCCGGATGTTGGCTATCAGGTCGACCAGGGCGACCGGGCCGGCTACACTACCCTTTCGAATTTTACCGGGGGCGAAGCCGTCATCACCTATCACTCCAGATTGGACCCGGGGTCGGGCTGGAACACTCAGGTGGCCTATGATTTCCTGGAGGGTTTCGGCGCCTTCCAGACCACCGACATCGATAACGTGACCGGCTGGGATGAGCTCAGCTGGCCGCACATGGATGTCTGTCAGCAGAATTATATTCATGTCGTCTCCTGCGAATCCCGCGACGAGGTCTGGCAGCGGATCGCCTATTCCCGGTCTGAGGACGGCGGCATGACCTATACCGGCTTCACGGTCATCGACACGCTGGTGACCATCTCCCCGACCGTGGCCACCTCCCCGGTCTCCAACAAGGTGGGCATCGCCTACACCAAATCCCTGTTCGATGTTATGAACCTGGGTCCCTACGACGGCCTGCTGGTCTCGCAGCTGAACAACACCATTGCCCTGGTGGAATCCGATGACGGCACCACCTGGAACATGACCGACCGGCGGGATCTGCTCAACCTGGTCGAGCCGGACAGCAGCCATTATCCCGACTCCACCTGGGCCAACGGCGACACCCTGCGGTGTTACTGCGACGTCAGCCTGGCCTACGATTACGACGACTATGCCCACGCTGCCTTCACCACCCGCTATTTAGGCTTCGACGCCCGCCTGGCGGCCCATCCGGACAGCTTCGCCATCACCGGCCTGTCTCTGGACGCCTCCATGATCTGGCACTGGAGCGAGGAGCACGACACCCTCACCGTGGTCGCCGACGGCTGGTACGATGTCGGCTCTCCCAACGCGGGGGCCAACGAAACCCGCGGCTCGGGAGCCTGGCGCAGCACCGTGGACCGCCCCTCCCTGGGCATCGATCCCAGCACCGGCTATCTGTACTGCACCTATCAGCGCTGTGTCGAGGGCGACACCTCCGGCGGTCCCATTCCCAGCCATGGTTTCGCCAACGGCGAGGTGTTCTGCTCGGTGTCCACCGACGGCGGCCTGAACTGGTCGGAATCGGTCAACCTGACCAACACCCCGTCACCGAACGCCTATCCCGGCAACTGTATGGATGAGGATTACTCCTCTCTGGCCCGGGTGGTCAACGACACCCTGCACATCCTCTATGTCGAGGACAAGGATGCCGGCGGTGTGGTGCAGACGGCTCCGCAGGAGGGCACCTGGACGGAGAATCCGGTCAAGTATCTCAAGGTGCCGGCCGATTTAGTGCCTCCGGGACCGCCCTTCGTGCCCAACTTCGAATTTCATGTCGGACCCAGCACCAACCTGACGGAGCCCACCCTGGTGGGTGGCATCGTGCCGGCGGGTTACGCCCTGCACCAGAACTACCCCAATCCGTTCAACCCG
>CAZOYL010000010.1:0-34619 GCA_964584035.1 uncultured Gemmatimonadota bacterium
ACGTATGACGGCGCTCATCGAGGACCGGCCGGATCGGCGGATGGCTGCCTGCCGCAGGCGGGCTACCATTCGCCGACTTTAAATGATAGAAACGCAATGTATTGTGAAAAAACACTTGACAAATACCACAGAAGGTATTATTCTTTATCGTCTGTATTCTTTTTTTATCCGGAAAGTGAGATCCACAGATGGCGCTGATGCCCCAGAAACGCTATTCCATCATCGTAGTTCCCGAGGATGAGGGCCGGGTGAAACAGGTCAGGATCACCTCGGGACAGATCCGGGCCGTGGCCGTGGGTCTGAGCCTGGTGCTGATCCTATCATCCTTTTTTGCCCTGAATTATCTGGGGCGAGCCCGCGATGCCGTGGCCATGGCCCAGCTTCGGCAGGAGAACGCCTATCTGTGGTCCCGGGTGGCCGATCTGGACAGCAGCATCTCCCTGTTTCAGGATCAAATGGTGGCTCTGGTGAAAACCGAAGAGAACTTGCGGGTCATGGCCGATCTGCCGCCCATCGATCCGGATGTGAGAAAGGTGGGCGTCGGCGGACACAGCGCCGTGAATCCGGTTTTCTCCTCCGGCCCATTGAAGAGGGGAGAACTCGCTCCCGACCTTGCCCTGGCCGATGTCGATCGGCTCCTGAGGCAGGCCAAGCTGGAGAAACAGAGCTTCCTGGAGGTGGAATCGGTCTTTCAGGATCAGAGCGACCGGTTGCGGCATACGCCCACCATCTGGCCCGTTTCCGGCCATATTTCCAGGGGCTTCGGGAAACGTACCGATCCTTTTACCGGACAGCTTCGTCAGCATGAGGGTCTTGATATCGTCAATCGGATGGGCACCCCGGTGGTGGCCACCGCCGACGGAAAGGTGATCAAGAGGGGGTGGCAGGGGGATTACGGCTGGATGGTCGTGATCGATCACGGCTATGGCTACCAGACGGCTTACGGGCATCTGGACTCGATCCTGGTTAAGAAAACCGAGCGGATCGATCGTGGTCAGACCATCGCCACACTGGGAAACAGCGGTAGGTCCACCGGTCCTCATCTGCATTATGAGGTCCGCCTGAAGGGAACTCCGGTGAATCCCTATCGATTTATTCTGCCGGAGGTTATTGTTGACTGACGGGTTTCTCGATGGCCACCTTGTGTGGATCATCTGAGCGAACAAGCGGTGACGATTGTGAACCAAAGCCGGTGGCGTAGCAGCCAGCGGTTTTTTTATTGGGCCGCCTCTCCGCCGGAGCATCGGTTTGGACTGGGCGGCCGCATCGAGCGGCACGGGCATCCGCGAGTGACATGATCTTAAGGCCGCGTGAAACCAGGGACTGTAAACAGCCGGCGCTATGGGCCGCCGTTCTCTACGCCGGCGGTATCTGCCTGGGACGGGTGACCGATCCGTCTGTCGGGCTCATGGCCGCGGCCGTTTGTCTGCTGCTCGGTATTTCCATTTTAGTGGACCGCCGGCGGTTCTCCGCATTCGACCCCTCCCTTTTTCTGGGGCTGGCCCTGCTTTTGACGGCCAGCCTGCAATATGAAGTCCGGACCCGTCTGTTCCCGCGGCATCATATCGAGCATTATCTTGCCCGGGAACCGATGACGGCCAGACAGGTGATCGTCCGGGGCCGAATCATATCGGATCCCCAGGAGAAGAGAGCCGATGCCACCTGTGTGCTTCAGGCCGCCGCCATCGATACGGGACGTGGTGGCATGCCGGTCACGGGCAGGATTCTCGTTCGTATCAGGGATTTCCGGGGCGGATTCGAAGCCGGAACCCAGGTCTGTCTGAGCGGCCGGCTGCGGTCTCCGGGAGGCGTCCGGAATCCGGGCGACTTTAACTATCGGGAATACCTCCGGCGTCGGGACATCTGGGCCATACTGACCACCAATGCCGACGGTGGGGAACCGGCCGCCCCGGGCTCGAGAGGCTGGCTTGGTTCCCTGGCGAGCCGGGCACGGCGGTATCTCGCCGCCACGATCGCCCGGATGCTGCCGGGATCGCCGCGCGCCCTGCTGATGGGCCTTCTCCTGGGTCAGCGGGGCGCTCTTCCCGATGAGATCACCGCCGCCTTTTCGGATGCCGGGGTGATCCACGTGCTGGCCGTATCGGGCCTGCACGTAGGGCTCATCGTCGGTATTTTTTTCGCCCTTTTCTCCGTTCTGAGATGTCCCCAGCCGGCGGCCACTCTGCTCACGCTGACGCTGGCCTTTTTCTACATGGTGGTGGTGGATCTGCGACCATCGGTCGTTAGAGCCACCATCATGGCGGCCACCGTCATGGGGGGGCGCCTCCTGGAGCGCGATTCCGATCTCCTCAATACTATTCCCTTCGCCGGCCTGGTCATCCTCATCTGGAATCCGCGCCTGCTCTTCGAACTGGGTTTTCAGCTTTCTTTCGCGGCGACCCTCTCGATCGTCTACCTGCGCGGGCGGCTGTTATCCATCTGCTGTCCCTTTCTGTCGGCGGCATCCCCCAAATGGCTGCGCTGGGCCGCCGCCGGGTTGACCGTGTCTCTATCGGCGCAATTGGGGACGCTGCCCATCGTGGCCTACCATTTTCAGAAGATACCGGTGATCTCCCTGGTGGCCAATCTGGTGGTCGTCCCTCTGGTCGGCCTGGCCGTGGCTTTGGGATTTACCAGCGCGCTGCTGTTTCCCCTCAGCACCGCTCTGGCGGAACTCTATGCGGCCGCCAACTGGCTGGTGCTGGAGATACTCATCCATCTGGTCACCTGGGCCGCCGCTCTTCCGATGGCCTGTTTTCATGTGCCCCGGCCGGCGCCCTACTGGATCATGGTCTACTACCTGTTCCTGATCCTGGGGGCCAACCTGAAGAGATCTCGAGCCGCCGCCAGGGCTTTTCTCCTGGGCCTGTTGATTCTGCTCAACCTGTTGATCTGGAGGGAAGCCTTACCGGCCGGCGGCCGGCTGAAAGTGGTTTTTTTCGATGTCGGGCAGGGCGACGCCGCCCTGGTTACTTTCCCCAACGGCCGCCACATGCTGGTGGACGGCGGGGAGCGAACCATGAGCAATGACTGCGGCCGGCGCATCCTCTGTCCCTATTTTCTCAGAAGCGGTATCCGGCGCCTGGATGTGGTCGTCCTGACGCATGCCGACAACGATCATGTCGGCGGCTTGCCGGCTGTCCTGGAAACGATGCCCGTGGATCTGGTGGTGGAGCCCGGTGCCGAGCATCTGTCCGCCACCTATCTGCGCTTTTTATCGCTGGCCGGCCGTTCCGATCGCCGCTATCGACGGGTCCGGGCCGGTGATCGCCTCCTGATCGACGATCGGGTGGCGGTCCGGGTGCTGCATCCCACCGTGAGGTTTGTCACCCCCGACGGGAAAGCGCCCTATGGTCTGAACAACGGCTCGGTGGTGCTGCGCCTGGAATATGGCCGGATCAGCCTGCTGCTGACCGGCGACATCGAACGGGAGGCCGAGGAAAGCCTGCTGAACGCCGGGCTGTTGGAGCCGGCCACCTGCCTGAAAGTGCCTCACCATGGTTCCATCTCCTCCAGCACGGAGCCCTTCCTGCAGGCCACGCGACCCCGGCTGGCCGTCTTCTCGGTGGGCCGCGAGAATCGCTTCGGACATCCGCACGATGATGTTCTCGGCCGTTACGAGCGGCTGGGCATCTTCGTTTTCCGGACGGACCGGGGCGGGGCCGTTCTGCTGGAGACCGACGGGCGCGACCTGTGGGTGCGCTCGATGATCGACAGAGGGCCGATCCGGTTGAGGATCGAAGAAAACGATGCGGCGGCCGTCCGTTCATCAGACCGTCTTCTTCAGGCCGGCAGAGCACTTTTTCCTTGACTTGTCTGCCATCTGGGATTATTAATTATAACAATAGGTTATATTTAAAAGGGAGGTAACGAGGTCATGTCAAAGAGCCAATTCTACTGTGCCGCCATGCTGCTGATCGTGCTCTGTCTGCTCCCCGCCCTGGCTTTCGGGGACGAAGAGCAAAACCCGCAGGCGATCGAACATTATAACGCCGGGGTGGAATATACCAGACAGGGGGATTTTCAGAGCGCCGTGGAGGAGTACCTCAAATCGTTGGAGTTGGATCCGGAGAACGTGCAGATCCTCTATGGCCTGGGTTATGCTTATCGGCAGCTGGACGATCTGGATCAGGCCATTGAGTACCTCAGCCGGGCCGTCGGCATCAATCCCAACTATATCGATGCCTATTATGAAATGGGACTGGCCTACTGGAAAGCGAAGCAATACCAGGAGGCCATCGAACAGTTCACCAACGTCATCAATCGAGGACCAACCGGCGACAGCAAAATACCCAAGGCCTACTATTCTTTGGGCCGTCTGTACCTGCTTCAGGACGATCTGGAACAGGCCCTGATGGCGCTGCAGACCTCCGTGGCGTTCGATGCGGAATACGCGGAAGCGCATTACTATCTCGGGGAAGTGTATCGCCAGCAGAAGCAACTTTCCTCCGCCATCGAGGCCTATACAATGGCAGCCACCCTGGATAGCACCGATATGCAAACCTATTATAAATTGGGCATCGTCTACAAGGACGATGGGCAATACGAGCACGCCGTGTCGGCCTTCCAGAAGGTCATTCAATCCGGGACCAAATTCGCCACCGACAGCCGCTACCGTTTAGGGTCGGTCTATAATGCCATGGGAAAGTATCAGGAAGCTATTGAGGTCTTGGGGGCGTATCTCGAACTCAAGCCTGGAGCCGCCAGCGCGCTCATGGCGCTGGGAGAGGCTCATGAGAATTTGGGCCAGTATGCGGAGGCCATCGAGGCCTATGGACAGGCAGCCAAGGACAGCCGCTGGGCCCAATATGCCAATTATAAGATCGATCAGTTACAGAAGTACATCGAGGAGTAATTCACGGACCGGTATCTCGCCCTCCATGGTGTTCGGGGGCCTTTGATGATCACAGAAACCGCAGGAATGGAGGCATCGATTTCTGCGGTTTTTTTATTGAAACGGGGAAAAGAGAGGGGAAATCTCGATGGCACCCGGCCAAGGACGTGCTGAACGCATCCAAATGTTGATCGCCCGATATGGACCGGGCCGGGCGGCTGCCGGCCGGCAATTTGGGCCTCTGAGCCTATCTCTGGCCGTTCTCTTCCTGATGGCCTGTGCCCATGCCCCTTCGTTCGATCCGGGCGGCGGACCGGCCAGAGGCCCCCGGGAGGTCGTCGAGCGAATCAATCGGAACGCGCTGCTGGTCGAAAGCCTTCGGGCCGATGTCCGGTTGCAATCGAATCACATTCCCCAGAGCAGATTGTCCCGGGCCGATCTCCTGTTCGCCCGTCCCGACCGCTATCGGGTGCGGCTTCGGACGGTCTTCGGATCGACGGTGGCCGTATTGATCCTCTGTCAGGGTCAGGCCGATCTCTATCTTCCCGCGTCCAACCGCCTGTATCAGGGATTCCTGACGGTCGAACAGGTCAAGGGGCTGGTGGGCATTGAGTTGCCGGCCGTCGACTTGCTGGAAGCCCTGTCCGGCATGCCCACGCTGCCTCCCGTCACGGAGCTGCTGGAGTACCGTCGCATTCAGGAAGATCACCTCCTGATTTTTCCCTGGGAACAGGGGCGTCGTGAGGTTATGGTGGCACCGGATGGATACCGGATTCTCCGCGATCAATACCGCGATGCTGCTGGACAAGTGGTTGTGGAAAAGCAGTTTGATGAGCATCGCCTGGTCGCGGGCGTGGTTCTCCCGGAACGGGTTCGGGTTCTCCTCCCCGGTCGCGGTGATGCCCTGGAAGTCCAGTTTTCCCACCAGGATGTGAATGTGTCATGGGAGCAGGAAGATTTCCAGCTGGACCTTCCCGGCAGCGTTGAGCGGATTCGATTGGATCTGGAATACCGTTGACATCTCGGGTCGTTTGTATTACTTTGGGAAACGCGAAACCTTTCCAGACCGGGGCTGGGAAGGTCTCCCCCTGCCGGATGAGGGGATTTCTACAGGTTATTCCTGCACCATCCAGCAGTAGCATAAACATTACCGTTTTCGATGAGGTTGTCCGATGCGGCTTTTCTGGCGTGTCCTTTCCTATATCCGCCCCTACTGGAAGCACCTCCTGGTTTCCGTCCTCTGTACGGTGATGTTCACAGCGCTCAGCGGGGCCACGGTCTGGCTGCTCACCCCTCTGATGAGAACGGTGTTTCTGGCGCAGAAGTCCGGACCGGAAAGTTCGTTGCAGGCGGAGACGGTCTCACAGGAGCTGGATATCAGCGGAAAGAGCCTGAACCTCTCGCGCCTCAAGGATCAGATCCGGTCCTTGACGGCCACCCTGTTCGCCGGAAGAAACCAGCTGGATTCATTGAAACGATTATGTCTGGCGATCTTGCTGGTGATCTTGCTGCGCAACCTGTTTTCCTATTTGCAGGCTTATTTTATCACCTATCTGAAGGAAGGCGTCATCCGGGACGTTCGCAACAACCTGTTTGCGCATCTGCAATTCCTCTCGCTGCACTATTATCATGGAAAACGTTCCGGGCAGTTGATCTCACGGGTGATCAACGACACGGTCACGCTCAACGAGACCGTCAACATCAGTTTTTCGGTCCTCATCCGAGATCCCCTGCTGGTGTTCATCTATCTGTTTATCGTCATGCTGATCAACTGGCAATTGACCCTGATGATCATGGCCGTGCTGCCCCTGAGCCTCTATATCGTCACCCGGATCGGGCGAAAACTGCGGACCTACAGCACCCGTTCTCTGGAAAAATTGAGCAACATCACCTCGATTCTACAGGAAACCTTTTCGGGGATCCGGGTCGTCAAGGCCTTCGGCATGGAAAAGGTCGAGATCGATAAATTTCAGCGGGAGACCAACCGCTATTTCCGGACCATGCTGAAACGCGTCAGAGTGCGTTCCCTGGCCGGACCGGTGAACGAATTTCTTGGGACCGCCGCCGGGGTCATGGTCCTGTGGTATGGCGGCCGCCAGGTCCTCAGCGGCGATATCATGGGCCCGGAAGAATTCATGACCTATATCATCGCCATCTTTCTGCTGATGCAGCCGATCAAGAGTCTCAGCAAAGTGCACAACCAGATCCAGGAGGGATTGGCGGCAGCCGACCGTGTCTTCCAGGTGCTGGACACGCCTCCGAGGATCCGTCAGGTGCCGGACGCCCTGGAGGCCACCGATTTTCGGAGATCTATACGATACCGGAATGTCGTCTTCGCCTATGATGGCGGCGAGCCGGTATTGAATCATATCGATCTGGAGATCAAGCGCGGGGAGGTGGTCGCCCTGGTCGGAGCCAGCGGAGTGGGCAAGTCGACCATGGCGGATCTGCTGCCCCGGTTTTATGATCCCCAGGAAGGGTCGGTGGAGCTGGATGGCGTTGACCTGCGGAAGATCTCCATCTCCTCCTTACGGAGCCTGCTCGGAGTGGTCACTCAGGAGACCATTCTATTTAACGATAACATCTTCAACAATATTGCCTACGGAGCTCAGGACGCTACCCGGGAGCAGGTCGTGGCGGCTGCCAGAGCGGCTAATGCGCATGAATTCATCGTCGATCTGCCGCACGGCTATGAGACCGAGATCGGAGATCGGGGCGCCAAGATTTCCGGAGGGCAGCGGCAGAGGATTGCCATTGCCCGGGCGTTGCTGAAAAACCCGAAAATACTGATCCTGGACGAGGCCACTTCTGCTCTGGACAGCGAATCGGAGATCTATGTCCAGCAGGCGCTGGAGCGTCTGATGAAAAACCGCACCGCGCTGGTCATCGCGCATCGTCTGTCCACCGTGCAAAATGCCGATCGGATCATCGTCCTGGACGGCGGGACCGTTGCTCAGGATGGCCGCCACGAAGACCTCATCCGGCAAGAGGGCATCTATAGGAAGCTCTATGAACTGCAGTTTCAGGAAAGGCCTGGCACAGCGGAAACATGAGACTGAAGGCGATCGAACGGAGGGGCAAACGGCTCCTCATAAGCGTCCTTGGTTTCCTGCTGGGGACGAGTCCCATTTCTCCGAGGCGGATTGCCCGCAGCCGCTTGCATCGTGTCCTGGTTGTCCGTCAGGATGAGAGACTGGGCAATGTGCTGCTCATTACCCCGCTCTTGGAGGGCTTGAGACGGGCCCTGCCGGGGGCGCACATCTCCGTCCTGGTCAGCCCCCGATTCGCCGATATTCTCCGGGGCAATGCCGATATCGATCGTATCCTGACTTTCGACAAGCGGAGATTGCTGCGCAATCCTCTCCGGCTGGTATCTCTGATACGGACGCTGCGTCAAGGATCGTTCGACCTGTCCATAGACGGCGGTCCCGTTGACGACATCTCCCTGAACAATTCCCTGCTGACCTATCTCAGCGGCGCGCCCTTACGCCTGGGGCATCACCGGGGAGACAGACATCTCTTCCTAACGGTTGAGGTTCCGGTGGTCCAGGGGAGCCGAACCGAGGTGGATCATCACCTGGATCTGCTGCGGCATATTTTTGGAGATGTTCCAGCCGGCCGGCTGAAGATATGTTTGTTTCCTGAAGAGCGGGACAGGGCCGTTGAGAGACACCGGAGCTGGGGCCTGCGGAGCGACGATGCGGTGGTCGGGCTGCATGTCGGGGGACGAGGAAAGAAACGATGGGCCGCCGAACATTTCTATTCTCTGGCCGAGCAACTGATCTCTCGATACGGGGTCAAGGTTCTTCTCTTCTGGGGACCGAACGAGAGGGAACTGATCCGGCGATACCGGAGCCGAACCCTTCGAGGTCTCTCCATTCCTCCCCTTCTGCCCATCCGCGATCTGGCCGCTCAGCTTGAGCGATGCGCGGTCTTCATCTGCAACGATACCGGCCCCATGCATATGGCCAGGGCCGTGGGCACTCCAACGGTGGCCATTTTCCGAAAACCGAATTACGGCCGGTACGGCCCGCCGGATCAGAGAAACAGGGTCGTCTACCAGCGGGACGGCAACGTCACGGTCGATGAAGTTTTAGCCGCCTATGATGAACTCATCAAACCGCGTGACGGGGGATGACGTTCCGGCCGCCTTGGATCAGCCGATGAAATGGTGTCGCCGGATTGAGAGCATATGAGACTGCTGATCACCATGGATTTTCCTCCCAAAGAGGGCGGGCTGCAGACCTGGGCTTTTGAGTTGGCCCGCCATCTTCACCAGCGGGGAGGATCCATCACCGTTCTAGCTAGAAAACCCACCGCCAGTCATCGGGCATATGATCGGCGATTGAGCTTTCCCGTCTGGCGAATGAGCGGGCATGACTGGGATCATTACGGCCATTTCTATGTGGCCTATTATTTGATGAAATTTCTCACCATCCGGGGTCTCGTGCCCGTGGTGTACGCCACACATTGGAAGCTCGGTCTGGTACCGGCCCTGCTGGGTTCCCTGGTGGGTATGAAGGTCATTATCGGTGCCCACGGCATGGAAATTCTCAAAGAAAAGGGAGCCTTTCGGAAACGACTCATCCGGCTAGCCTTCAGCCGCGCTCATCGAGGAATCACGGTGAGCCGTTTTACGCAGCGGGAGCTGATCCGGCTGGGAGTGCCTGCCGAGAAGCTGGTCTGGATACCGAATGGAGTGGATGTCGAGAAATTTCATCCCAAAGAAAAATCGTCTGCCCTGATGAGAAAATATCGGCTGGATGGGAAAAAGGTTATTCTCACCCTGGCTCGTCTGGTGCCCCGAAAAGGTCAGGATCAGGTTATTCGCGCGCTTCCCCGGGTTCTCAGAGAGGTTCCGGATGCTGTCTATATCCTGGCCGGAAAAGGGGGAGATGAGTTCCGGCTCAGGGCGCTGGCCGATTCTCTGGGTTTAGAGGGCAGAGTGATCTTCACCGGCTATGTTCCCGCCGGGCAGCTGGTGGATTATTATAATTTAGCCGATATCTATATTATGGCCAGCCGGGAAATAGAGAAAACGGGGGATGTGGAAGGGTTCGGGATCAGTTTTCTGGAGGCCGGCGCCTGCGGAGTGCCTGTGATCGGCGGCCGTTCAGGGGGAGTAGGTGATGCCGTCATCGACGGGGTGACGGGCCTTTTAGTCGATCCCCTGGACCCGGGCCAAATCGCCGGCGCCATGATACATCTTCTCACCGACGAGGTCTTGGCCGGGCGGCTGGCATCAGCGGGCCGGCGGAGAATTGCGGCCGGTCTCCAGTGGCATCATATGGCTCAAAGATGCATCCAGCTGGAGGGCGAAGTCTCCTGAGATGAGGCTAAGATTTTGCGCATTCTGTTGATCAGCTCTCAAAAAAACTGGGGCGGGGGAGAGGCCTGGATGCTGTCAACGGCACTGGGCCTGGCTCGCCGGGGACACTCTGTCTCCCTGGTCTGTCAGCCGGGCAGTATGCTGGCCGGGCGCGCTCTTGCTCAGGGATTCCGGCCTGTGACCATAAGATTGCGGGGGGATTTTGATCCCATAGTGATCACCCGGTTATATCGGCTCATCCGACGACGCCGAATTCAGCTGGTCTGCGGCAACATGGGCAAAGAGGTCCGCCTGGCCGGTGTCTCTGCCAGACTGGCAAAGATTCCCTTTATCCGCCGGCGGGGCAGTGACATGCGTTATCCAAACAGATGGCGCCATCGGCTGGTCGATCGCTGTCTGGTTCGTCTGATCATCGTCAACTCGCGAGCCACTCGGGACACGTTGCTCCGGGGCAATCCCTGGCTGCCGCCGGAGAAACTGAAATTGATCTATAACGGAATACCCCTGTCTATGGATGGCGGGTCGGTCAACAGGGATGAGGTGTTGAAGGAGTTCGGCCTGGAGAAGGCCGCTCCTCTTTTGGGTGTCGTCGGCCTGTTGAAGGAACGCAAAGGTCATGAGGTCTTATTCCGGGCCATGCCGCAGATCCTGGAAAAATTCCCCCGGTTAGCCCTGCTGGTGGTCGGGGAGGGCGCCCTCAGAGGAAAATTAGAGGATCTGACGCACCGTTTGGGTATCGCCCGTCATGTTCATTTCACGGGATTTCGCGACGATGTGCTTCCGTTGATGGAGGCCCTGGATATTCTGGTGCTGCCCTCCAAGAATGAGGGCTTCGGCTATGTTTTAGCAGAGGCCATGTCTTTGCGCAAACCGGTCGTGGCCAGCAGGATCAGCAGCATTCCCGAGGTGGTGTCGGAGGGGCGCACCGGATTGCTGGTGCCGCCCGGTGATATCGCAGCGCTGCGGGACGCCCTGCTCGATCTGGCCGGGGATCCCCAAAGAGCACAGCAGATGGGTTTGGACGGAAGGCGGCGGGTGGAACGGCTCTTTTCGCTGGAGCGTATGCTGGATGAAGTGGAGGACCTGTTCGGGAAGGTCATCAAGGAGGGCGGATTCAGGAGGGTTCTTTGATCAGGATATAATTCCTGTATTCCCCGATCACGGCATTCAGGATGTGGTTCTCGACAAAGGATAGCATCCGGTTGGACAGTTTATGATGACGGTGCTTGACACCAGGTTCGTCCTCGACTTGCCAGTCTTTGCGGGCGATGCGGGGGCCCATCACCCGGGGGTGGGTTCCTTGAAAACGGGCCAGGTGTTTCAGGGAGCCGTAGCGGAAGGAACTTTCTCTGTCGGGATGGCGCCGGTTGACCCATTGGGTGTCGTGGTGCAGGGAATCCAGGGCCACTTGCTTGCGCTTCATCAGCCGGGGATGACGCACCCAGCCGTAATGATAGACCTTCGCGCCGCTGGGAACCACCTTGATTTTTTCTCCGTTTCGGCGGAAGCCCTGAGCGCTTTTCCATGATTCAATGCCCAGGCCGTTGCGGATCACCCGGACCTCATGGCGATACCAGCCGTGAGCCTTCTGATAGGTCTCATAGCTGCCCCAGAAATGGACATAGTCGAACAGCAGTCCCTCGATATTAGAATAGGGTTGACATCGCTCCATGGCGGCCCGAATGATGGGCAGATATTTTTCATGGATCACTTCATCGGCCTGGACGTAGAAACACCAGTCGCCCGAACATCGCGACAGAGCCAGGTTGGTCTGCTGAGCATTGATGGCGCCGTGAACGAAGTACTGCGGATCCCAGTCGCTCTCAATGAGGTGTATTCTGGGATCGCCGATTCCCCGAATGGCCTCCGCCGTGCCATCGTCCGACCGTCCCACGGCCACCCAGAACTCATCGCAGATGGGCAAAATGGAGGTGATGGCCTCCACGATGGGGTAGTCGAGCCGCAATGCGTCCCGAACGAAACTGAAACCGCTGACGTTCATATATTCTCCATGGTTGGGACCTGATGTCACCCAAAATATGCTCTTCGGGCCGGGGGGTCAAGGAATTTCTTGATGCAGAAGCGATGGCGCATATTGCAGCTGGTTGATGTCCGCTGGTGGAACGCCTGCGCCGATTACGGAATCAGCCTGGCCCTTGGCTTACAACGCCGGGGTCAGCGGGTATTCGTGGCCGGAGAGAGAGGGAGCCCTCCTCTGACGCAGGCCCGGCGGCTGGGACTGCCGATCTACGAGAACCGGCTGGGACGGAGCGGACCGGCCGGCTGGATCTCCGATCTGACCGGTTTGATCGACTTCATCCGACGGGAAAAGATCCAGTTGCTGAACGCCCATCGGGCCGAGGGGCACCTTTTTTCCAGCCTGGCTTCTCTCCGGCTGGGCCGCCGCATTCCGGTGGTTCGCACCAGGGGCGATATCCGCCCGCCCAAAGGTCATCTGCTGAACCGCTGGCTCCATCTCCACCTGACCGACGCCCTGGTGCTGCCCAGTGAGGCATTGAAAGGCCCTGTCCTGGGGAAACTTCGTCGCTGGCCCCGGCAGTTTCAGGTCATTCCTCCGGGCGTCGATGCGGATCGTTTTGCCAGCCGCCGCTCTCCCTCGGCGGCTCGCTCACATCTGGGCTGGCCCAGCGAGGAACCCCTGGTGGGTGTGGTGGGACGGCTTTCGCCGGTCAAGGGTCTGGATATTTTTCTGCAGGCCGCTGCCCAGGTGGCTCGGTCGGTGCCCGGATCGAATTTCGTTCTGGTAGGAGGTGAAGCCCAGTTGAGCATCACGGACCTCCGCAGGTTGGCTCGAAAGTTGGGCATCGATCATCGGGTTCGCTTCATCGGGCAGGTTCAGGAGACGATTCCTTACATGGAGGCGTTCGATGTGGCGGTGGTGCCGTCGGTGGGGTCGGAAGCCATTTGCCGGGTCGCTCTGGAACACATGGCCATGAGCCGGCCGGTGGTCGGCACGCGGGTCAATGCCATTCCCGAGGTCGTGGTCCACGAACGAACCGGACTGCTGGTGCCGCCGGGCGATGCCCGGGCTCTGGCCCGGGCCATCGTGACGCTTCTGAAAAATCCGGACAGAGCCCATGCTATGGGTGAAGCCGGCCGGCGGCGGGTAGAGACATCCTTCACGCTGGACCACCTTGCCTGCCGGACCGAAGATCTCTATAACCGGCTGCTGTCCGCCTGACGAGGGGAGCTGCCGGAGTGATCGCCGCATCCCGGCGGTGGAGTCGATCGCGGCAGGGGGAGCGTTTTGCCGATGATGTGTCTGAAAGCAAGGTGAGAAAGGGCCCGTTGATGGTTGTTTCTGAACGGAAGGAGAGCTGCGGTTCGATGTCGATCGCACCGCAGCCGTCCTCAGAGGTCGGCTGGAATCAAAAGATTGTCCTGACTGCCCTGTTGGGTTTCGCCTTTTTTTCACCCTGGTCCATCGCCGGGGCCCAGATCAGCCTGGGAGTGGGTCTGCTGACCTGGGTTGCGGGGCTGTTCAGTTCTGCTCGACGCCCGTTGGTGCGCTCTCCGCTGTTGTGGCCGGTGGCGGCCTATCTGGGATTTCAGCTTCTCTCGGTGCTGTTCAGTCCCGATCTCCTGACGGGTCTTCGGGCCTTTCGCGCCGAGTGGATCATTCTGCTGTACTTTCTGGTGGTCAATATGGTCGAAGACGGCCGGTCGGTCCGCCGGCTGGCCGATGTCCTGGTGTTGACCACCGTCCTGGTCAGCCTGTATGCTATTTGGCAGCACTGGGCCGGCTGGGACCTGTATCGCCAGCGCCCTCTGCGTGCCACCGGGAGCGTGTTCGAGGCCACCGGCCTGTTCGGTCACCATCTGACCTTTGGCGGATACATCATGATGGTGCTGATGCTCAGCGGCAGCCTGTTTCTTTTCGGATCCCGGAATCGTGCCAGGATATTCTACGGATTGAGCAGTCTGGTGCTGTTCCTGGCCCTGCTGTTCAGCTATGCCCGCAGCGCCTGGCTCGGATTTCTGGCCGGGACGCTGGCCGTGGCTATGGTCCGCGGGCGCCGGGCGCTGACCGTCATCCTGCCCGGCATCGCCGTGGTCATCGTGATGGCGGTTCTTCTGCTGCCGTCGGTGCGCGAACAGGCCGGGGAGATCGCCGGCCTGTTCGAGGATCCTATGTCCAAATCCTCCCGCCTGCAGATGTGGTCGGCCGCCTGGCGGCTGATCGGCGATCATCCTCTTCTGGGAGGGGGCAGTGGCCAGGCCGCCGGGCTGTTGCCCGGCTATGGTTGTGAGCTGGGTTATGCTCACATGCATAACGATCTTCTCAACGTTGCTGCGAATTCGGGTCTGCCCAGTCTGGCGGCCTTTGTGTGGATATGGGTGGTGCTTCTCCGTCTCACCGTCAGATGCCGCCGGAACCGCCGGTCAGGCCCCTGGTCTGCAGGCATGGCTGCCGCAGGATTCGGAATCGTGGTGGCCGTTCTGGTGGCCGGACTGTTCCAGTGTTATTACACCGATGCCGAAGACGGCATGCTCCTGTGGTTCTGTATGGGCCTGGTGGTCACCGTGTGCGCCCAAACTGAAAGGGCATGAAGTCATGCAGCGAACCGCATTTTTGGATGAGGTCGTGAAGCTTACGCCCAAGGCCGATGTTCAGCTGATCGGGAGAGCTTTCGATTTCAGCCGCCAGGCCCACCAGGGACAGCTTCGTAAATCGGGTCGTCCATTTTTTGAGCATTGCGTACAGGTGGCTCTCATCCTGGCCCAGCAGGGACTCGATTCGATAACCGTTTCGGCAGCTCTGCTACACGATACCGTAGAGGATGCCGGGGTGCAGATCGAGGACCTCAAGGACCGTTTCGGAGGGGAGATCTCCGATTTGGTGGATGGTGTCTCCAAGATCGGCGGCCTGGCCTTTCGCAGCAAAGAGGAGAGCCAGGCGGAGTATTATCGCAAGATGATCCTGTCGATGGCCAAAGATATCCGGGTCATTCTGATTAAATTTGCCGACCGCCTTCACAACATGCGCACCCTGGAGTATCTGCCCGCCGATCGGATCCGGCGCATCGCCCATGAAACCCAGGACGTCTACGCCCCTCTGGCTCACCGTCTGGGGATAGACCAGATGAAGCGGGAAATGGAGGATCTCAGCCTGAAGTTTCTTCAACCGGAGATCTATAAGGAGTTTTCAGAGAAAATCGCGCTCAGCACCGAGGCCCGCGAGCGTTATATCGATATGATCAAGGTTCCCTTGATGAAAGCCCTTGAGGAGGTCGGCATCCAGGCCGCCATCACCGGCCGAGCCAAGCACCTGGCCAGTATTTACCGCAAGATCCTACAACGGCACAAGCCGTTGGAGGAAATTTACGATCTCACCGCTATGCGTGTGGTGACCACAACGGTCCAGGATTGTTATCATGTGCTGGGCATCATCCATCACCTGTGGAGGCCCATTCCCGGACGGTTCAAGGATTTTATCGCCATGCCCAAGAGCAATATGTATCAGGCGCTGCATACCACCGTGATGGGCCCGCAGGGTGAACCCGTCGAGATACAGATACGGACCGAGGATATGCACCGGACCGCCGAGATGGGCATCGCCGCTCACTGGCTCTATAAGGAGGGGCGGAGAAGTCCCGATGAGCTGGACGAGTACATGGGCTGGTTGAGACAGGTGCTGGACTGGCAGCGGGATCTGACCGATCCCCGCGAATTTATGGAGTATCTGAAGTTCGACCTGTATGGCGAGGAGATCTTCGTTTTTACCCCCAAGGGAGATCTGAAGCCGCTCCCCCGGGGAGCGACGCCAGTGGACTTCGCCTTCGCGGTGCACAGCGATGTGGGACTCCATTGCCAGGGGGCCAAGGTCAATGACCGCATGGTGCCGCTGGTTTCGCAGCTTCACAGCGGCGATACGGTTCAGATCATCACCTCCCCTTCGCAGCACCCCAGCCGGGACTGGCTCAAGCTGGTCAAGACATCTCGCGCCAAGAGCAAAATCAGACATTGGCTGAAGGGTCAACGTCACAGCCAGAGCCTGTCGCTGGGCCGGGAGATGCTGGAACGAGAGCTGAAGAAACGCCGCTGGGGGCCGCGATCATCCGAACAGCTTTCCCGGGTGGCCGAAGAATTCGGACTGCCGGATATGGAACATTTCTATGTGGCTCTGGGAAGCGGGGATCTTTCACTTCAACAGGTCCTCGGCAGGCTCGGACCGAGTGTCGAGGAGAGGAAGTCAGCGCGGACCGTTGTCGGACGGAGAACGGGCCGAACAGCCCGAGGGGACGAGCGGGGGGTTCAGATCCAGGGCCTGGACAGTCTGATGATCCGTTTTGCCAGGTGTTGTCAGCCCATTCCGGGGGACCCCATTGTGGGATTTGTTACCCGGGGGCGGGGCATATCGATCCATCGGGCGAACTGTCCCAACAGCGTGCGCCTGATGACGTATCCGGAGCGCCAGGTTTCCGTGGAGTGGGATACCCGGTCGGAACAGTCCTTTCCGGTCATCATCGAGGTGGTGGCGAACCGCCGGGTGGATCTGCTCAGTGATCTGACACGGGTCGTCTCGGATATGGGCGCCGACGTGCGCGACGCCGCTGTTAAAGTGGAGGGAGAGGCCTTTTTCGGCACCTTCCGCATTGGTGTCCATGATCTTCAACATCTGCATGCCATCATGGATAAATTGCGTCACGTGAAGGGCACCGAACGTGTCCTTCGCCGGACGCGCGGGGCGGAATGAAGAGTGGGCCCTTACCCGGTGGGAGGGGTCAGCGGCGAAGAGAACCAATCGAGTTGAATATGAGAGAAAATCTTGTCCCTTGCCTGGCATTCCCCCAGAAAGGTCCATTCACCGGGATCGACCCATTCGCCCCGGCCGTAACGCCCGGCCATGTCGGCCAGGCGATTGAAGATCTGATGGTGCTCGACCAAACGTAGTTCGGCATAATCCCGGGCCGACCAGGTGCTGATCAGGAATTGCCAGTCGGAAGCCTCCAGCAGCAGCAGTTCGCGGGCCATCTGTTTGAGGATACTCTCAAGCTGTTCATCCGGATGTTTCCCCAGCTCTGCCAGCAGCGATGCGAAGCGGGCCTCGTCCTCATAGATATGTTTCCAGGTCCATTCGGTCCACTCATTTAGCCAGATATAGTGGTAGCCTCCCTGTCCCCAGGATCCTTCCGGCAGGGAAACGATTTCCGTCGGTGCCGCCTCGTCCAGATAATCGCCGCAGGTGGTCAGTTCGACCTCCTCATCCTGGTCCAGCAGGTCGAGGACCTTTCTCAGCCATTGGGGTCCTTCGAACCACCAGTGGCCGAAGAGCTCGGCGTCGAATGGCGCACAGACGATCCCCCGGCGGCCCGTCTGGCGATGGTATTCCCGAAGGCTGTCCTTCACCAGCTGGACGAAATGTTTGGCGTTCTCCGGAACTCGCCCGATGGCCCGGTCAGGATCATATTCCTCTTTTTCCGCCAGGTCGCTTCCCGGGCCGGTGACCCGCCAGTAACGGTGCCCCCCCGGATAGTGCTTCTTGTGGAAGTCAAGATACCATCCATCGCCAGGATAGCCCCACTGACTGCTCCATACCTGCAGGCCGGTTTCCGCATCGCGCGTGAAAACAGCCACGGGTGAGCGGCTTTCCGTGGTGCCGCTGCCTACCAGGTAGATCTCCCGGGGCGTTCTCTCCTTTTCCTCGGGCCGTTCCTGATATTGGCTGGCGAACTGTTGCCATAAGCGGCGCAGGGATTCAAAACGATCGATATAGACGCCGATCGACTTGCCTCCCTTCAGCAGGGCAGAGTCCACGATAAAATATTCCAGACCGTTTTCAGCCAGGATCTGTTCGATGCCCCGCCGGGGGAATTCTTCCGGGAGCACCGTGGTTTTCACCGGAGGGGACCATCGATACCCGGGCCGGTAAGCGCACTCCGGGAGCCAGATCCCCCGGGGCCGCTTTCCGAAGTGGCGGCGGTACGTTTCCACACCGACTCGAATCTGAAAGCCGACATTTTCATCGGTGCCCAGCAGTGGCAGATAACCGTGAGTGGCCGCGCAGGTGATGATCTCCAGATGATGCTCATCCTGAAGTTTTTTAAAGGCGCCTATCAGATCCCGATGGTAACGGTTTTGGAAACTCTCCCGGATTCCGGCGTAATGATCGCGCCACCGGATGGCCAGATCAGCCAGTGAGGCGCGGTCCCACTGGCTGAAGGTGCGATGATCTTCTTCTGCGGCGTCGATCTTCTCGGTGAGATAGTGCTCGAATTCCTCCTTGAAATCATCGTCCGCCAGCTGCTCACAGAGCACCGGCGTAAGCCCCAGCGTGAGCCGGGGCGAGCGGCCTTCCGCCAGCAGATCATTCAGCACGTTGAGCAGGGGAATATAGGTTTCGGCGGTGGCCTCGTTGAGCCAATCCATTCCGTGTGGCCAGCGGCCGTGGGCCATCACGTAAGGCAAGTGTGCGTGAAGGACGATGGTGAAACGGCCAATGAAATTTTTTTTCATGGTCACCTCTCCTGGGGCGATGCGCGAAAGGGAATGACATCATCAATGAGAATAGAAAAAAACAGGGCTGATGGACGGTATCAGCCCTTCCCTGTTCAGTGGAGAAAAGCCGGTCTCTCACAGATCGAAAGAGGATTCCATCTTCATGAATGAGGCGATTTCCTCTTCGCCCAGTGGGATCATCGTCGATGGCAGGGAGATATCCTGCTCCAGCTGTTCCCCCGAGGATTCTTTATGCGTTGAGGAATTGGCATACTCGATGAGCAGGCCGTTCTCATTATCAGACTGAAGCAGGCGAAGCCTGAACAGATCCACCGGGAGGTTTTCCAGGGCGGCCACGGCATCCTGGAAACAAGCGGAGAAATCCGGAGCCACCAGGATCAATCGGGGATGAACGAACAGATCCCTGGCCCTTTCTCCCAGCAGGGGCAGCATCTGATGCCGATACTGGTGGAACCATCGCAGGTGTGATAGGCCTTCCACCAGCAGGTCATCCCGGGCCTGGGGAGCCACATCGATGATCACCGGCCGGCCGGTGGCGTCCACGCCCAGCAAATCCATCGGCCCCCATTTTCCACGCCCTTTGCCGGGGTCGACCACCCGCAGGCCCTTCTCCAGAGCCTGCGAATTTTCAGCCACCATCAGGGCCAGGCGGTCTCTATCTTCCAGCGGCTTGCTGTTGAATACCTTGGTCACGTCGATGCCTCCAGAACCTGGCGGAGCGCTTGAAAAAAAGAGCGGTCCGTCTCTTCTCGAGCCCGCGGCTGTACCCATAACTTCTCTGCGATCTGTGAGAGACACTGAGCGGCCCTGGAGCTGGCGCGAGTCAGGGAGAGAGGCGTGCGCCGCAGAATGGATTTCTCGATGTTGACATCGGCAAGCAGGTAGCCCAGGTTGACGACCGTCACATTTAAGAATTCGTTCAGTGCGCGGGTCATCTGCTTGAAGATAGATTGAGCTTCCGATATCATCCGAACCTGATAGACGACGATGCCCAGCGTGATGTCCGGCCTGGTCGACAGGATGTTCTTGATGACGGCATAGGCATCCATCATTCCCAGGGGATCAGAGGGGACCATGACGACGATCTGGTGGGCCAGCCCGTGAATCAGACGGGCGTTCTCATGCACGGAGGCCGGCGTGTTTACCAGTATCATATGGGCATCGGTCTCCAGTGATGTCAGCCCCGCCCAAATCCTTTCCCGGGCCGTCTCGGGAAGTTCCCTAAGATGACGAAGATCGATGTCCAGAGAGAGAAGTTTGACGCCCAGGGGTCCTTCGAGAATGACCTGTGGCTGTTGCCCGTTCTCTTCCTCGGCCAGGCGCGCCAGAGAATCGCCCGGCCGGCGGCCCCACAGGAAGGCTTGATCCGGAAAGCTGGAATCGGCATCCACGATCCTGATCCGTCGCCTGCGGCGGGAAAGTTCCACGGCCAAATTGCTGACCAGAAAAGATTTTTCCAGACAGCGGTGATCTCCTGTCACCGCCACAACGCGGGGAAACGGTTTGTCACTCTGGGAAGCATGCGGATTCTTCGGGGAATCCTCCTCCGGCTGTGATGGCGGGGACGACTCCTCGGCCGACAGGAACAGGTGAGAGATGTCTTCCAATCCTTTTGCCAATCTTTTGTGATCTTTCAATTTAGTATGACTCTTTCTATTGTTGGATCTCGACTATGGAGTTCTTGACCCCGTAGGGGGTGTCGACCGTGTGAGGATTGTGCGGATCCTCCATCCACTGGCCATCGACGATGAAGCGGTACTGGTACCTGCCCGGTTCCAGGGGCAATACAGCGGACCAGATGCCGTTGCCGTCGGGATCCAGATGAGCGGCCTCATCGGGCTGCCAGTCGTTGAAATCACCGGCCACTCGAACCTGGCCGGCATCAGGAGCCAGCAGCCGCAGGTGGAGACCCTGTTCGGTAAAACAAGGCCCCAGAGGTTTGGCCATCGCTGAGGCTGGCCGGACCTGATATTGCCGATCCTGAGACTCTTCCAAAACTTCCTGAGCCAGGGCGGCATGGTCGCGATAACCGGCGCAGTGCCGGTCGTACTGGCAGATGGGCTGGCCGAAACCGGTGGCCTCTCTGAGGCGGACATTGATCCCGATGGTGGTTCGAAACAGCCCCTTGCCAAAGTGGCGGCTCAACTCCTCGAGCACCTCTGTGGCAATCTTGGTGCGGCGATCGAATATGGTCGCTGCCACCCGGACGTGTTTTCGCTGGCCGTAACGGTCGGCGATGAGTTTGATCGTCTCGCTGAGCTTGGCCAGCCCGTGCAGGGCAAAAAAACTCGTTTCGACCGGTACGATGATCTCCCGGCAGGCCCTGAGGGCGTTGAAGGTCAGCAGACCCAGACTCGGCGGGCAATCTACGATGACATAGTCATAGTCACGGGACAACTGCGCCAGGGCGATCAGCAGCCGGTCTTCCCGCCCGGGATGCCCGGCCAGCTCCTGTTCCACGGCGGCCAGCATGAGCCCGGAGGGGGCCAGATCCAGGCGCGGCCCCAGGCCCACGAGAATATCCTTCAAATCGGTGTCGGGGTGGTTCTCCGAGAGGACATGATAGAGGCCCCGGTCGACCTCGTCGGGTTGAACACCAACGCCCAGAGAAGCATGTCCCTGAGGGTCCAGGTCGATCAGGAGAACGCTCTGGTCCTTCTCGGCCAAACAGGCCGATAGATTGATGGCCGTGACCGTTTTTCCACAGCCGCCCTTCTGGTTGATGACCGCGATGGTTCTCATGGTTCCTCTCCTGTGATCCGGATGATGCCGAGGAACCTGCTTTTGATCAAGGGGTTATCTCTCTATTCCCGTGGTTCCCCGGGACGTCCGGTCTGAAAACCGATCTCCGATCCTGGCTGCCCCTGTATCTTGATCTTTCCAAAGCGGTCTTCGAATTTCTCCAGGTTCTGCTCCAGAGCATTGCAGAGCATCTTGGCGTTCTGAGGCGTCATGACGATACGGGCATAGACCTTTGTTTTCTTGATACCCGGCATAACCCGGGCAAAATCGATGAAAAATTCCGATGGCGAGTGGGCGATCAGGGCCAGATTGGAGTAAATCCCTTCCGATTCCTTCTCTCCCAGCTCTACCGAGATCTGATGGGGTCTTTTCTCCGGCATTTTTTTCTCCATAGGTATGCCACCCTGTATGTTGTGCTGGCCGCTCGTAAAGTACATTCATTTTGTGGAAAAGTCAAGAGTATTTCCAGCCGCTGAAACCGAAAACTCGTCTGCAGAGAGTTTCCCCGGCCGTCGAAACCGATCATTCGTCTGCCGGCCGTTGGAACCGCCCGAGAGGACGGCACGGTGCCGGCCCATCCCGGCGGAGGGTCGCGCCCGGCGCTGGAGGGCGAATATTTCACTTGACAGCTCAATTGAATGGATGTATATTTTTTATAACCTTCGGGGCGAGGTGGAATTCCTCGACCGGCGGTGAAAGCCCGCGAACGATGACACACACCGGTGTGTGCTCGTGGAGCCGGTGAAATTCCGGCGCCGACGGCAAGAGTCCGGATGAAAGAAGGTGCATCAGGAGGTGGAGTCCGTGCGTTTGTGATGGCCCCGGGGGATGTTCCTTTGGGGCTTTTTTTAGCGATGGCTCAATACGATGATCAGCGATATATCCGCCTGGCCCTGCGCCTGGCCCGCAGGGGGCTGGGCATGGCTTCGCCCAATCCCTGTGTCGGCGCGGTGGTGGTCAGGAACGGCATCATCCTGGGACAGGGTTATCACCGGCGTCCGGGTGAGGACCATGCTGAAGTCCTGGCTTTACGGCAAGCCGGTCGAAAGGCTCGCGGATCGACCCTGTATGTCAACCTGGAACCCTGTTGTTTCCAGGGCCGGACACCTCCCTGTACAGAAGAGATACTGAGAAGGGGAGTGGCTCGGGTCGTCTGTGCTCAGGAGGATCCCAATCCCAGGGTCTCCGGTCGAGGGCTGGCCCGGCTGCGATCGGCCGGGGTCGATGTGTCCAGCGGCGTGATGGAGCAACAGGCCAGGGAGTTGAACGAGGCCTATGATAAGCATATCAGCACCGGCTGGCCGTTTCTGGTAGTCAAGATCGCGCAGACGCTGGATGGTCGCATCGCTACCCGGGATGGGGATTCCCGGTGGATCACCTCGTATCCGGCGCGGCGGTTGACCCATCGTCTGCGATCGCAACTCGATGCCGTTCTGGTCGGTGCGGGGACGGTGCGCCGGGATGATCCCCGCCTGAATGTTCGCCATGGACGTGGTCGTGATCCGGTAAAAATCATATTAGACAGCCGACTGCGGATACCTCTCCGGGCTCGCCTGTGGTCCGGCGGCAGGACCATCGTGGCCACCTGTGAGGGTGGCGATGAACATCAGATCCGGCGCTACCGAGACCTAGGGGCGGAGATTTGGGAATTCCCCCCCGATGCGGATGGCCGGGTGGATTTTGGGAAGTGTATCGAACGGCTCGGGCAGGAGGGCATCATCAGCGTTCTGGTGGAAGGTGGACAGAGAGTGTTCACCACGGCCCTGAAATCGGGGCTGGTGGATAAGATTGTCATCTGCCTGGCGCCCCGCCTGCTGGGCCGGGGGAAAAACGCTCTGGGCGATCTGGGCATCCGACGGATCGCCGATGCTCTGCCGGTCCGGGAACTGAAGGTTCGCCGCCTGGGACCGGATGTGATCATCACCGGCCGAATGTGAGGAGTACATGTTCACCGGCATCGTCGTGGAAACTGGAGTTGTTCGAGCGGTCCAGCGCATCCGCGGCGGCCTCAGTCTGACGGTCGCGGCTGAGCGGATTCCGCGGGGCCTGAAGCCCGGCGACAGCATCGCCATCGACGGGGTCTGCCAGACGGTCGTGGCCCTCGGCGATGACGCCTTTTCGGTCGAGGTCCTGCCGGAGACTCTGGGCCGAACCACGCTGGGGAGCATGCGCCGGGGCGACCGGGTGAATCTGGAACTGGCGGTGGGACCGGATGATCGCTTCGGGGGTCATCTGATCACCGGACATGTGGACGGCCTGGGCATCATTCGTGCCCGCCGCCCCCGGACCGGCGATACCATCCTGAGGATCGACGCACCGGCCGGCATTCTAACTCAACTGGTGGAGCGGGGCTCGGTGGCCGTGGATGGTATCAGCCTGACGGTGGTATCGCTCTCCGGCAGCACGTTCACGGTGGCGCTTATCCCTCACACGTTGCGGACCACGACCCTGGCCGGCAGAAAAGTGGGCGATCGGGTCAATCTGGAGACGGACCTGATCGTCAAGGCCGTTCATCGCTGGTTGGATCCCGGTCGCAATCGCGGTGAGTTAACCGAGGATCGTCTCAGACAGTTGGGTTTTTAACCCAGGGTGTGATCAGAAACAAGAGGTTGTTATGACCGGAAAACAGAAATCATCGGTCTTCGATTCCATCGAACAGGGGCTGGAGGATATCCGCCGGGGCAAAATGGTCATCGTGGTGGACGACGAGAGCAGAGAGAACGAGGGCGATTTCATCATGGCCGCCGAAAAGGTGACCTCTGAGTCCATCAATTTCATGGCCAAATATGGTCGCGGTCTCATCTGTATGCCCATGACGGGTGAGCGGCTTGACCGCCTGGGTCTGTCCCCCATGGTCACGAAAAACACCGCCAAGCTGGGAACACCCTTCACGGTTTCGGTAGATGCCGTACAGGGCACGACCACGGGAATATCGGCTCAGGACCGGGCCGCCACCGTTCAAACCCTGATCGATCCGGCTTCTAAACCTGAGGACCTGGCCAAACCCGGGCATATCTTCCCGCTCCGGGCCATGGAGGGGGGCATTCTTCGCCGGGCGGGGCATACCGAGGCGGCAGTGGATCTGGCCGTTCTGGCCGGCCTGATGCCGGCCGGTTTGCTGTGCGAGATCATGGCCGACGATGGAACCATGGCCCGGGTCCCCGAGCTGTTGGAGCTGAAGCCGCGCTTCGATCTCAAGCTCATTACTATCAAAGACTTAATCTTCTACCGGCGCCGCACAGAGAAGATGATTCGCCGGGTGGCGACCACCGGACTGCCCAGTCGATTCGGATCGTTCACCCTGCATCTGTACGAGGATATCATCACCGGAGATCACCACGTTGCCCTGGTCAAGGGTCAAGTGAAGGGTAAGAAGCGCATTCTCGTCAGAGTTCACTCTCAATGCCTGACGGGGGATCTGTTTGGATCATTGCGCTGTGATTGCGGAGATCAGATGGCCGAGGCTCTGCGGCGTATCGAGCAGGAGGGCAGCGGCGTTTTCCTCTATATGCGGCAGGAGGGCAGAGGCATCGGATTGGCCAATAAGCTGCGCGCCTATGAGCTTCAGGATCGGGGACGTGATACCGTTGAGGCCAATGAGGAGCTGGGCTTTGCTCCGGATCTGCGCGACTACGGCATCGGAGCGCAGATATTGGTCGACCTGGGACTTTCCACCATCCGGATCATGACCAATAATCCCCGTAAGATTACCGGCCTGGAGGGATACGACCTGGAGGTGGTCGAAAGGGTTCCGCTGCAGATCCCCCCCCGCCGGGAAAATGTCCGTTATCTTCAAACCAAGAGAAAAAAATTAGGCCATCTGCTGGACTTTACTGCCAAGGAATCCAGCCTGTCACAGGGGGAAAAGAGATGATCGTTCGCCAGGGGAAGTACAGTGCTTCCGGCAAGCGGTTTGCCATCGTGATCAGCCGTTTTAACGAGTTCATCACCGGCAAGCTTCTGGATGGAGCCGTCGATTGTTTGCAGCGGCACGGCGCCGAAGAATCGGATCTGGAGGTCTTCTGGGTTCCGGGAGCCTTCGAGATTCCTTATCTGGCCAAGAAACTGGCTGCGGCGGGAGGGCATCACGGCATTATCTGTCTGGGGGCCATTATCCGCGGGGCCACTCCGCATTTCGATTATGTGGCCAGCGAGGTGGCCAAGGGCATCGCCCAGAGTGCGCTGGAAACGGGCCTGCCCGTGATCTACGGGGTGATCACGGCCGATACGGTCGAACAGGCCGTGGAACGAGCCGGAACGAAGGCCGGCAACAGGGGTTTCGATGCGGCCCTGGCCGCCATCGAGCTGGTCGATCTGTACGGCTCGATATCTCGCCGGAAGAAGCGTTAAGGGGATAGCCAGGATGGGAAAGCGGCGAAAAGCTCGAGAACTGGCCCTGCAGGCTCTGTATGCTTTTGAGCTCTCGAGAGATCAGATCGATGGTATCCTGGAGACGATCCCCGATCGGGAGGACCTTTCCCAGGAGGTCGTTCAGTTCGCCGCATCCCTCAGCAGGACCGCGGTTGAGCATCTCGAACAAATCGACGATATCATCTCGCAGAGGGTCCAGCGATGGGAGCTTTCTCGCATCGCCATGGTCGATAAGACGATCCTGCGGTTGGCCGTCTGCGAACTGCTCTACTTTCCTGATATCCCCCAGAAGGTTTCGATCAACGAAGCCATCGAACTGGCCAAGGCTTATAGCACCGGGGAATCGGGACGTTTTGTCAACGGTATACTGGATTCCATAGCCGGTCTGCACGGAGGCGGCGGGAATAAGCCGGCCGATGGGAAAAACGGCGGGTGAGGCCCGCAGGGCGGGTGAGGCCCGCACAACAGGGGAAGACCATGCGGGTTGCCGTACTGTCGGACATTCACAGCAATCTCGAGGCACTGGAATCCGTTCTGGAAGATATCGTCGGCCAGGGGGTCGATGATCTCCTCTGTCTGGGCGATCTGGTCGGATACGGCGCCAATCCGAATGAATGCGTCGAACGGATCAGAGGTCTGATCTCGCATGTGGTGGCCGGAAATCATGACCACGCCGCGGTGGGCAAAACGGATGCTTCCTATTTCAATCCTCATGCCAAACGGGCCGTGGCCTGGACGGCGCAGAACCTGACTGCGGATCATGCCCGGTACATCTCCACATTGCCCTACGTGAAACAGGTTGAGCATCTTTTACTGGTCCATGCCTCCCCGTCGGACCCGGCTGCTTGGAATTACCTGCTCTCTCCTCAGATGGCCCGGGCCGAGTTCCAGGCCTTTTCGGAATCGATCTGTTTCATCGGGCACTCCCATCAGCCGCTGTTCTTCTCGATCAACGGGGCACCCCGCTCTCTGAAGGGCGACCGGCTGTCCTGCGACCCAGGGGAGAGGTACATCGTCAATGTCGGCAGTGTCGGCCAGCCGCGCGATGGAGATCCCAGATCCTGCTATGCCATCTATGATGATCGCCAGCGCACCGTTCAACTCCGCCGGGTGGCCTATGATATCAGAAGCGCGCAACGCAAGATTCTACAGGCCGGACTTCCTCCCGTCCTGGCCGCCCGATTGAAGCGGGGGGAATGAGCCGGGAGACCGAGGTCCTCTCGCCCCGAAGCGGTGGGACATTCCCCGTGCTAAAGATAACCATAAGGAATAAAAAGAAGATATGAGGATCGGCCAGATGAAAAACAGGAATCAGAACAGCTTCATCGGTTTTTTTATCGTCTCGGCCATCGTGCTGATCGTCTATGTCCGCACCATGGCGGCCTCGGTTTCATTCTGGGACTGCGGGGAATTTATCGCCTGTGCCCATATTCTGGGCGTTCCGCACCCCCCCGGAGCCCCTCTGTTCACGTTGCTGGGACGGATATTCAGCCTGATTCCGCTGTTTGAGACGGTGGCCCGGCGGGTAAATTTTCTCTCGGCGCTCAGCGGTGCCCTGGCGGCCGGGATGCTCTCGGTCGTCGTCCAGCGGATTTCCAGATCCTGGTTCGGGGCGGACCTTGGCTGGAAGGGTATGGCACTGTCCGTGGTCGGCGGAGTGACCGCCGGTCTGTGGATGGCCTTCAGCGACACTTACTGGTCCAATGCCGTGGAAACGGAGGTCTACGCTCCGGCCACCTTTTTGATGATCCTGGCCGTCTGGGTGACGCTTCGCTGGCGAGAGGTGCGGGCTCAATCCGGAGGCGATCACCTGTTTTTGCTGCTGGTATACCTTCTGTTTCTGGGTATCGGCATTCACTTGACGGTTTTTCTCATCGCTCCGGCGATCTTTTTCTTCATTCTGCTGGTCGACCCGGAGCGGTTGCGGGATTGGAGGTTCTGGTTGGTATCGGCCGCACTGGGGTCAGTCATCATCTCCATGGGCGAGACCTTTCTGATGGCCAGCGGTGCAGCGCTGGTGTTGAGCTTCGTCGGCATGCAGTGGGGATCCCCCCTGGGGCGTGCTCGCTGGCGCTTCTGTTTCTGGATGGCCGCCGTGGGGCTGCTGGCTTTTTCGGTCCAGGCCTTCATTCCCATCCGATCGGTGCTGAACCCCATCATCGACGAGAATGATCCGGACAACTGGAAGGCTTTCATGTACTATCTGGAAAGAAAACAGTACGGTCAGGAGAGTATGCTGACGCTGATGTTCCAGCGAAAAGGCACCTGGGCCAATCAGTTCGGCGTTCATGCCCACATGGGCTTCTGGGGATTTTTCCGGCAGGGGTGGGCTCCGGCAGCCTGGTGGCCGGCGGTGCTGGGCATCGGTCTGCTGGGGATGGTGATCGGCTGGTTTCGAGAACGGAAGGTCTGGTGGTATCTGCTGGTGATGATGATCCTGTGCAGCCTGGTCGTCGTTCTGTGGATGAATTTCTCGGACGGAACCCGCGGCGTACAGCTGGAGGTCAGGAATCGGGACTATTTTTTCACACCGACCTATGTGCTGTATTCCCTGTGGATGGGACTGGGGGTCAGCGGATTGCTCTGGCTGGTGGCGCGGAAATGGGGGAGTTGGTCCGGCCGGGTGATTTTCTGGATCCTGCTGGTCGCTTTGCCGATCGCCCCGCTGGGCACCATGGCCTATAATTATCATCGCCATGACCGCTCCGCAAACTTGATCGCCCGCAGTTATGCCTACAATCTGCTGAATTCCTGCGATCCGGATGCTCTTCTGTTCACCAATGGGGACAATGACACCTTTCCTCTGTGGTATCTGCAGGAGGTGGAGGGAGTTCGCCGGGATATCCGGGTGGTGAATCTGAGCCTGCTGAACACGCCCTGGTATATCAATCAGCTCCGGGACCTGGAGCCCAGGGTCTTCCTGGATCTGACCGATGGTCAGATCGACCGCCTCATGGCCGTCCGCCGGCGGGATGGAACTGTCATGAGGATTCAGGATCAGATGATCCAGAAGATCATTGAGGACAACGACTGGCGGCGGCCGATCTTTTTTGCGGTCACCATCCCGGAGGAGAACCGTATCGGCCTGGACAATCATTTTCTCATGGAGGCCATGGTCTATCGCCTGCTGCCGGAAGAGCGGACCGCTGTCATGGACCTGGAGCGGACCCGGAAAAACCTCACTGAGGTGTATCGATATGACAGCATGGGCGATCCCAATGTATACAAGGATGAAAACACCCAGCGGCTGCTCTACAACCTTTCTTCGGCCTTCATCAGCCTGGCCAACGAATACTACAATGCCGGCCGGAAGGAGGAGGCCGAGGCCCAGCTGCGACTGGCCACCGAGGTGCTCACCGGGGACTGGCGTCCCCACGCCTTTCTGGCCGATATTTTAGGGAAAAAGGGAGAATATACTGTCGCTCTGGAGCAGATCCGTAAGGCCATTGTGTCCCAGCCGGATTTTTACATCCTCCATCGCATGTTGGGCAGTTACTCTGCCGCCCTCGGCGACACCGCGGGAGCTCTATCGGCCTATCGGGAGGCCTACCGGTTGAACGCCTCCGCCCGCCCGGTGGTCCTGGAGCTGGCCGAACTCTATCTGCGGAGCGGCCGGGTCCCGCAGGCCAGGACGCTCCTGCAGGAGTGGCTTGCTCAGCATCCGGAGGATACGGCTGCGGAGACGCTGTTGCAGCGCAGCACCATCCCGCCGGGAGCCGCGGGATCGTGATCAGTTTTCCCGGGGAACAGAGAATATGGACCAGGGACGACATGGCGTAAGCGGTCAGAAAAATGAGAGAAAGATCCTCGTTCTCTGCCTGCCCGGCATTGGCGACACGCTCCTGTTCACCCCGGCGCTGCGGCTCTTGCGAGGGCGTTTCCCCGGAGACCGCATCTGGGCCCTGGTGATGTTCAAAGGCTCTCTGCAGGTCCTTGAAAAAAATCCCCATCTGGATCGCGTGATTCTCTGGGAATTTCTGAAGGAGGGCCTGTTCCGTTCATTGAAGTTCCTGAGAGATCTTCGCCGTCAACGTTTCGACATTTCCATCATGGCCTATCCGGCCAATCGGATCGAATACAGCCTGGTGCATATTCTCATCGGGGCCAAAAGACGGTACGGTCACCGCTATCATCATCGCAACGCCAGCAGCATGAACTGTCTCCATGGCCGCACCATCCTGGAGGACGACCAGCGGCACAATGTCGAGGAAAATGTCGCTCTGGTGCATCTGCTGGGGGTCAAGGCCGCACCACCGGCCGCCCTGGAGCTCTATTTATCCGGGCAGGATCAGGCCTGGGCGCGTCGCTGGCTGCGAGAATGCCACCTGGAAGGGTCCCTGCTGATCGGTATTCATGCCGGGACGGCCGAGTTCAAGAACCAGGCCCGGCGCAGATGGCCGGTGGAGAGATTCGCCCTTCTCAGCGACAGGCTGACCGAACGGCTGGGGGCTCGAACGCTCATCTTCGGAGGGCCGGATGAGAAGTCCCTGAAGCAGCAATTGCTCCGCTGTATGGATCATCCCGGTCTGATCGTTGACGGCACCACGATGCGTCAGACGGCCGCTCTGATCGAACACTGCGACCTGTTCGTCAGCAACGACTCCGCTCTGATGCACACCGCAGCTGCGATGAAGGTCCCCTGCGTGGTGATCTTCGGGCCGACCAATCCGAAATGGGTCCATCCCTACGGAACGCCCTACCGTATCGTCCGCTTAGATCTGGACTGCAGCCCCTGTTTTTATTATTCAGCCAGACCTCTGTGCTGCCGCAAGGGCGGTTTTCCATGCATCTCCGACCTCGGTGTCGAGCCGGCCCTTCAGGCGGCGGAGGAGCTGCTGTCCCGGGAGACACTTTGAAGAGCACGCTGATCAGAATCCTGAAGGTCGTGGTCAGCCTGGGATTGCTGACCTATCTGGTCTGCCGGGCGGGACCTGCCGAGATGATGGCCCTGTTTCGGACGGCCCATGCGGCCGGTCTGGCGCTGGCCTTGCTTGTCTATCTGAGCACCGTCGCTCTGATCTCCTGGCGCTGGCAGCTGCTGCTGGCCAGCCAAAAGGTGTCTTTGTCTTTCGGCCGGCTGCTGACCCTCTATTTCATCGGTTTCTTTTTCAACAATTTTCTGCCCACCAGCATCGGGGGCGATATCTACCGGGCTCTGGGCGCCGGCCAGTCCAGCGGCCGCAGGGCTACTGCCGCGGCATCGGTTCTGGTGGAACGACTCATGGGCATGCTGGCCGTTTCCGCTCTGGCTATCCTGGCCGTCGTCGTCGTGGTCCGCCGGTCAGCCGACGGCAGCGTTCGGGGCCTGACGCTGGGATTCGGCGTCGTCATGATCATCTTGATGGCGCTCTTTTTCCACCGGCGCGCCTTCGGCCTGCTGGAAAAGCTGATCCGCCGGATCTCGCTGTGGGGTTTGGAGGAGAGGCTGCTGCGGCTCTATGATGCGGTCAATATGTTTCAGCAGAATAAGGGCATCCTCACTGCGGCCTTCTTCCTGTCCCTGGCCTATCAGTTGCTCATCGTGGTGTTCAGCTTCCTGGTGAGCCGCGCCCTTGGGCTGGCCGTTCCGCTGCGATATTTTCTGCTCTGTGTGCCGTTTACGGTCATCATCAGCCTGCTTCCCATTTCCATTAACGGGCTCGGTGTGCGGGAGAGCGGGTATGTTTTTCTGCTGGCCAAGATCGGATACGACAGTTCCCAGGCGGTCAGTCTTTCGCTGCTCATCTACGGGCTCAGTCTGCTGGCCAGCCTGGTGGGCGGCATTGCCTATGTCTCATGGGGCAGCAAGACAAAAGCCGAGCGGCACATGGGTGTCCGGGATAGGTCGCAGGGGGCCCGGGACTCTGCCACAGCGGCGGAGCGCCATCGCATCAGGAGGAGCGGGTGAAGAAAAAGGCAGGGGCCACAGGGACCGGTAAACGACAGGCCGGTCGGCCAACGCAACCCCGCAAAAGGAAACCTGTTCAGCAGGCACATGCTCCCGGAAGCAGGAGCGTACCCCTGCTGAAGAAATATTTCTGGTGGGCTCTCGTCGGCCTGATCGCTCTGGCCGCCATCGGCAGCGTGATGGTATTTAACCCGAGCCTGTCCACCAATGGCGATAATGCTCTCTACATCGTTTTGGCCATGTCCTGGGCCGAGGGAAAAGGTAACAGCACCATCTGTACCCCAGGAGAACCGGCCAACACGATGGTGCCGCCCGGGTATCCGCTACTGCTGGCCCCGCTGGTGGCCCTCTTTCCGGACCACTGGCTGCCCCTGAAATGGCTCTCGACGGTGCTGTTCATCCTGTCCATAGCGGCCATCCTGTTCATGATTCGGGAGCGGGGGGAGGATCTCCCGATGGCCTTCGGCGTGGCCGCGCTGGCCGCCATGAACGTCAACCTCCTGATTTCGAGCAGCCTGGTGATGACCGAGATCCCCTTCCTGTTTTTTTCGATCCTTGGATTGGCCCTGGCCCAGCGTTCTCTCCGGCCCGGAGCGGACCTCACGACGCCAAGGGCAAAGGTGCTGTTCGCTCTGGCGGTACTGTCGCTGGTCGGCGCCTACCATATTCGGTCCATCGGTATCGTCCTGCCCGCGGCTCTGGTCATCTTCCTTCTGCTGACCAGACGCTACCGGCTGGCCCTGGTGGCCGGGGCGGCCATCCTGCTGCTATCGCTTCCCTGGGCGGTGCGCAATGCCACCGGTGGTGAGGGGGGCGGGTATGCGCAGCAGTTTATGCTGCGGAACGCCTATAATCCCGAGCTGGGGACGATCACAATCGTGGATCTGTGGCACCGGATCGTGGCCAATCTCAAGACCTATGGTGTTTTTGTAAGCACCCAGGCCGTATTCCCATCTCTCTCGCCATTGCTTGGCTCTCGAGGCCCGACCGGAACGCTGGCGCTGCTGGGCATTGTGGTCACGGCCGCCATCATGACGGGGTTCATCGTTCAGGTCAGAAGATCGTTGACCCTGTTGGAGATCTATGCCGCCTTCTTTCTCGGCGTCTGCATCCTGTGGCCGGAGATGTGGAGCGGGATGCGGTTTATCGTGCCGGTCATACCACTGGCCATCTATTACTTTCTCGCCGGCCTGCGGGCACTCATGACGGTCCTGGACGCCCGGCTGTTTCGCCGGGCCGGCCAGCTTTTCGCGGCCGCCGTCCTGATGGCCGTGCTGTTTTCATCGGCCAGGGGTATGGCCCAGGAGGCCGGCCGGGTCCATCGCTATCCCGCCCAATGGGAAAATTATTTCGCGGCCGCCCGGTGGTGCCGCCACCACACCGATCCGGGCAGCATCTTCCTGGCTCGAAAACCTTCCTTGTTCTATCTCCAAGCGCGACAGAAGGTTCTCAACTATCCGTATACGGCCGACAGGGCCGAGATGATGGCCTTTCTGGCCGATCATGAGGTCGACTACGTGCTCGTCGATGGATTCACCTGGACGGGGACCACGCAGCGCTACCTCATACCGGCGATCGAGGCGCACCGGGATCGCTTTCAGCCGGTCTATCGGTTGGAGAATCCCGATACCTGGGTGTTGAAGATCCTGCCGTCCGCGGAACCGGGGGAGAGACCATGAAACTGTCGGTCATCGTGCCGGTCTACAATGAGGAGAAGACGATCTCCGAGGTCATCCGGAGAGTGCGGGACGTTCCCCTGGAGAAGGAGATCATCGTGGTGGACGATGGCTCCAGCGATGGAACGGTCGCCATGCTCCGGGCGTTCAGCCGGGATGGACAAATCCTGCTGCATGAGTCCCGGGTGAATTTGGGCAAGGGGGCCGCCGTCCGGATCGGCCTGACTTACGCCAGCGGCGAGATCATCATCATTCAGGATGCCGATCTGGAGCTCGATCCCAACGAGTACGGCCGCCTGATAGAACCCATTCTGGCCGGACAGACCAAGGTCGTCTATGGCTCCCGGTTTCTGGGAAGCAACCGGGACATTCCCCGGATCACGTTGGCGGCCAATAAATTCCTGGTGATGGTGACCAACCTGCTGTATGACAGTTGTCTGACCGATATGGAAACGGCCTACAAGGTTTTCTCCGCCGATGTGCTGAAGGACATCACCTTGCGCTGTATGCGGTTTGAGCTGGAGCCCGAGATCACGGCCAAATTCCTCAAGAAGGGTTACCGCATTCTGGAGCTGCCCATCTCCTATCAGCCCCGAACCGTCCAGGGGGGCAAGAAGATCGGCTGGCGCGACGGCTACAAGGCCATCGCGACACTGCTGAAATACCGCTTGACCGATTGAACCCGGCGCCGGACCCGGTGGCGGGGCGAACCGCTATCAAAGGGGGGCATGTGAAGGTTCTCATAACGGGAGGAGCAGGGTTCATCGGGTCGCATCTGGCCGAACGTCTGTTGAACGATGGCGAAGAGTTGACCTTCATCGATGATCTTTCCACCGGTTCCAGGGAAAACTTCGAACACCTCACTTCCCATCCGGGATTTCATTGGGTAATCGATACCATTCTCAACCGGCCGGTTCTTGCGGAGCTCGTGTCCGCCTGTCAGATGGTCTATCATCTGGCCGCCGCCGTGGGGGTCCAGTATGTTATCCAGAATCCCCTGAAATCTCTGCAGATCAATATCGAGGGGACCAACCAGGTGCTGGAACTGGCCAATATGCACGGCTGCCGGGTTCTGGTCACCTCCACCTCGGAAACCTACGGGAAAAGTGAGCGCATCCCCTTCCGCGAGAATGACGATGTCATTCTGGGAGCAACCTCGGTCTGCCGCTGGGGATATGCCTATTCCAAAGCGGTGGATGAGTTCCTCTGCTTCGCCTACTACCGCGAGAAGAAACTGCCGGTGGTCGTGGCCCGGCTGTTCAATATCACCGGGCCGCGTCAGACCGGAGCCTATGGACT
>CAZOYL010000011.1:0-34449 GCA_964584035.1 uncultured Gemmatimonadota bacterium
CGCCAGCCGGGTTCCGCCGAGGTGTTCATTCCCACCTCGCTGAACATGACCAGCAAAACCCTCTGGGAGATCCTCAGCGAGCACGGCAAACAGGTGGTGGTCATGAACGTTCCGGTGACCTATCCGCCCCGACCCGTCAATGGCCTGCTGGTCTCGGGTTTTTTAGCCACCAATCTGAAAAAGGCCACCTATCCGGCCGAGGCGGCTGCGGAACTGGAAGCCATGGGCTACCGGATCGATGCCGATGCGGCCCTGGCCCGGGAGTCGCTGGACCGCTTTCTGGAGGATCTCCACCTGACCCTGGAGAAGCGCGTTGAGGCCATGTTTCATTTTATGGAACACCGACCCTGGGATTACTTTCACGTTCACATCATGGGGACCGACCGGATCAATCATTTCCTGTGGAGCCACATGGAACGGGGTGATGCTCGCTATGCCCCCCGCTTCCTGGAATACTACGATCGTATCGACCGAATACTGGGCCGGCTGCTGGAACGGCTGTCCCCCGAGGTCAACTTCATCCTGATGTCCGATCATGGTTTCTGCACCGTGAAGGGTGAGGTCAACCTGAGCCGATATCTGATCGAACAGGGACTGCTGAAATACCGATCCACACCGCCCCAGGGATTATCAGATATCCATCCTGAATCTCGGGCTTTCACGCTCATCCCGGGCCGGGTCTACATCAACCTGAAGGGCCGAGAGCCCCAGGGTGGGGTGGCGGCGGAGGATTATGAGCGGGTTCGGGAGGAGGTCGCCGATAAGCTGATGCAGTTCCGGCTTCCGGACTCCGCAGAACCGGTCATCCGAAAGGTTTTTAAGCGGGAGGAGATCTATTCCGGAGAACATCTTGAGAATGCCGCCGATCTGTTCGCCATACCCCACGACGGCTTCGATCTCAAGGCCGATGCTCGCAAGGAGACCCTGGTGGAGCACTCGGCTCTGGTCGGCATGCACACCTACGACGATGCCTCCATACTCATCCGCGGATCTGGCGCCATTCGCCCGGACGTGGAGATCATAGATCTATTGCCCACCGTGTTTTCCCTGATGGACGTGCCCCTGCCGTCCGACGTGGACGGCCGCGTTGCCTGGGAATGATCCTGCCGGCAGTCCCGGGGCGGTGATATCGATGCAGGCGAGGAGCGAGTATGGCGAAGATGAAAAAGGGTGGTTTGAAAGCTCTGGTTCTCGGTTTGGACGGGGCTGCCTGGGAGGTCATCGAGCCTCTTTTTCGAGATGGTCAGCTGCCCAATCTGCGCCGTCTGATGAAGCGGGGAACCCATGGGCGCCTGCGATCCACCATTCCCAACATGAGCGCCCCGGCCTGGGGTGCCTTCATGACCGGGAAGAATCCGGGTCAGCTGGGGGTCTATGATTTCTATACTTATGATCCCTCCAAGTACAGTTTTCTAGAGCCTAGCCTGATCACGTCCGCTCCCATGGCGGGACAGTCTCTGTGGGACATCCTGGGCCGTCTGGAATACCGCGTCGGCGTCATCACCGTGCCGGTCACCTATCCGCCCTGGGAGGTCAACGGCTTCATGATCTCCGGTTATCCCTGCCCGGATACCCGGCGCAATCATACCTATCCGCCGGAGCTGGCCGAAGAGATCGCCGAATGCTGCAACTGGCGGGCCGACACTCAGCGAACGGCCACCCTGGAGGAACTGGCCGGGATGGGACAGCAGATGATGATCCAGCGAACCGATCTGGCCCTCCGGCTGTTCCGCCGGCACCCCTGTGATTTCCTCTGCCTGGTCCTGGGGGCCACCGATATGGCCCAGCATTATTTCTGGAAGTACAGCGCCCCCGGACAGGGGGGAGAAGGATGTGATCGGACCGTTCTCGGAGATGTGATTCCCAGTATTTATCGTCAGGCCGACAAGTGCCTGGAGCGCCTCCTGGAGATCTGCGAGGAGGAAACGGCCGTGATCGTTCTGTCCGATCACGGCGGCGGGCCGGCGGCCGATCGAGCGGTGAACACCAATGTTTGGCTCCGCCAGATGGGATTGCTCCAGGTGGCCAGGGAGAGACAGCTGATGACCTCCATCAGTCAACGAATGCTGCGTCTGGTCAAGAGCCGATTCCGCCGCTGGATCCGGATTCGCCGATGGCTTCCCAGCGCCCTCCGTCACCGGGTCCGCCAGGTCAGCTTCAATGTCGCCTCTGTGGATTGGACACGCACCCAGGCCTATCGCTTTCCCATGTCCCCGCCGGCCGAGGGTCTGGTGATCAATGTGGCCGGAAGACAGCCACAGGGGATCGTCCAGCCGGGTCGGGAGTATGAGCGGGTGCGGAGCCGTCTCATGGAGCAGGTTTCCCAACTCAGGGATGAGGTGACCGGGGAGAAACTGGTATCGGCCGTCTATCGCCGCGAGGACCTCTACCACGGCGAGCACGCCCATCGGGCTCCCGATCTGGTCATCCTGCTCAAGGAGGGTTATCGCGGAGGGACCGGTCTGCAGGGGCCTTTGGTCACGCCGTATGAACTCGGACAGGTCAATGGGCAGCATACCCTGGATGGCATTTTTATCGCCGCCGGGCCCGATTTCAAGGCAGACCACCGCCTCGATGGAGCCCATATTCTGGATGTCGCTCCCACCCTTCTTCATGCCCTGGGCGTGCCCATTCCCGAGGATATGGATGGCCGGGTTCTCGACGATCTCTTCCGGGGCACCTACCTGCAGGATCATCCGGTGCGGTATTCCCGGGCGCTGGGCCCCTCCGGGTCGCCCGAGGGCGAATTGACGGCCGAGGAGGAGGAAACCATGAAGGAGAAATTGCGCAGCCTGGGCTATCTCTCCTGAGACCGGCCGGGGCCGCCGGCCGTGGACGGCGCTGCGCAAAGAGCTGCCAGCGATAGGCCCATCCTGAACAGGGCCCCGGCGGCCGATCGAAAGCCGTATCTTATTATAAAAAAGCATGTTAGTAAATATTATCGGGCCCCTCAGGAGAGCCCGGGGGGTTCGCCTGATTAGTGTTCAAGGAATGATCAATCGGGGCCGGTTTGAGCCCCTGGCCGGGAATCACATGTTAAGAGTAAGGAAATGATAGTTAAAGTGTTATAAAAGAACTCCACGGCCCCCCCGTTTTGGCGGACTTCTTGCAATGAATGAGAGATAGACGGATACCGTCACCCTCGTCCGTATCGCTCTCACTTGCCGGAGGTCCTCATGGGGTCAGCGACCCATTTGTTCCTTTTGACATTGCTCATCCTGGCCATCCTCGGTCTGTGCTCCCCGGCCCTGTCCGCTACCATCGTCGTCGACACCGACCAGATCACCGCTCCCGTCAACCCTCTCATGCTGGGCAATGCCCAGCCCTTCGGCCATGGCGATCTGCTGCTGGACGAGTCGACCTGGGCTTTCGATCCTCAGGCCCTGGGGATGGTCCGGGAGCTGTCGCCCGGCCTGTTAAGATTCCCCGGGGGTCTGAAGGCCAATGAATATTTCTGGGAGGATGGCATCGGTCCCCAGCATCAGCGTCCCTCGCCTCGAAGTAATCAGTTTCAGCCATACAGTTTCCATTACGGCACTGATGAGCATATGGCTCTCTGCGAGGATATCGGAGCCCGGGCCTTTCTGACCGTCAATTACGGGACCGGACTGGCGGCCGACACGATGTCAGCCGATGTTCCCCTGAGCCAGAGGGTGCAGCGGGCCGCCAACTGGGTGGAATACTGCAATGCGCCCTGCGATGGGTCCAATCCCAGCGGAGGTGTGGACTGGGCGGCCCGCAGAGCCGAGAACGGACATCCCCAGCCCTATGGCGTGGAGTACTGGGAGATCGGCAACGAGATCTATGGCGAGACGGCCGCCGGGCGTCCTGATGATGTCGAGGAATATGCCCGGGATCTGATCCAGTTCTCCCGGGCCATGAAGGCGGTCGATCCGGGGATTCAGATCGGGGCCGTGGGAGCCGTTATCGCGCACTGGCACCAGTGGTGGAACAATAGCCCTCACGAGTGGAACCCGCGGCTGCTGCAGATCGCCGGCGGCGACATCGATTTTCTGGTGGTTCACTGCCATTATCCCGGCATCACCGAGGTGACCGGCGAGGACCTCTACCGGGCCGGACTGGCCGGTGCCGAACAGGCCCTGATGGATTTGCAGGAGGTCCGGTCGGTCATCGACGCCGAGGGTTATCCCGGCATGGCCATCGTGGCCGGTGAGAATGCTTTTTTTGCCGGTGTGGACCAGTGGCATCTGAATACCACTCTCGTGGCCGGGCTGCACTATGCCGACCTGACCATGATGTTCCTGACCAACGGATCGGAACTGGGCATCGACTTCGCCTGCGGCTGGACCCTGACGTCCAACACTCCCAGCGGAGATATTGCCTGCCGCTGGTCTCCCTCGCGGCGGTTCGCCAATCCGGAATATTACGCTCAGCTGGTCTTCCGGCGGCATTTCGGGGACCGCCTGGTGGCCCATTCGATCACTTGCGGCACCTTTTCGACCATCGAGGCTTGCAAGGTCAAGCCCCGTTCCGATGTTCCCGAGCTGGCGGCCTGCGCTTCGGTGGATTCGAGCGGCCAGAACCTCTACCTGGTGGTGATCAACAGGCAGCTTGACGATGCTGTCTCGACCGACATTTGTCTTCAGGGTTTTCAGCCCGATTCCACCGTGGACATCTATACCCTGGGCGGCCCCAGCATCGATGTCGGCAACGAGGGAGATCCCGCCTGCGTGACCCTGGTCAAGTCCTCGGTGTCAAAGTCGGATTCCAGTTTGCATTACCTCTTTCCGGCACATTCTCTGACGGTCATGGAGTTTCAGCGGACATTAGGCGGGGGGGAAGAGGATCGATCCACACCGCCCGTCATATCCGATCTGATGGTTCATCGACGGGACGGCTCCAGCGTGATCGTCTCCTGGGAAACGGATCAGGCCGCCAATTCCATCGTGGAATACGGCACCATCTCCGGCCAGTTGAATCATATCGTGGAAGATCCCTCCTGGTGTACCGAACATGAGATTCTTCTGGAATCCCTGGATTCAGAAACCCAGTACCATTACCGTGTCATCAGCCGGAACATCTGGGGCCGTGAGGTCTCCGCTCAGGAGGCACCGTTCTGGATGCCCGACATCAGCGGCCCGGTGATCGAAAGTCTGGAAGTGGCCTCGGTGAGCGACAGCACGGCCGTGATCTGCTGGCAGACGAGTGAGCCGTCCGACACCCGGGTGCGATACGGCATCGCTCCCGATACGGATGAAAGATTGAACCTTTTGGATTTGACCCTAGATCATCAGGTTGTTCTGGGCGATCTCCAGGCCGCCACCGGATATCTTTTCGAGATCGGCGCCAGCGATTCGGCCGGCAACCCCGGTCAGACCTGTGAGGGCGCCTTTACCACCACGTCGCCGCGGTCCGGTCTTTCGGAATCCGGTTCGGACGGCGATGTGCCCGGCGATTACGGCCTCTGTCAGAATTATCCCAATCCGTTCAATGCGGCGACCAGCATTCGCTACCGGCTGGCTGCGCCGGGTCACGTCACCGTGAAGATATACAATACCATGGGTCAGGAGGTGGTCACCCTGGCCGATCGCTATGAGTCGCCGGGGGAGCATCAGCTTCGCTGGGATGCGACGGACGGACAGGGCCGGGAGGCAGCCAGCGGGGTCTACTTCTGCTGTCTGCAAGCGGAACAGTCCCGCTGGATGCGGAAGATGACGCTGTTACGATAATGGCATTGCTGTCGATGGTGCCGGTGACGTTGTGGATGCCGTCGGGAAGGGAAAAAAGAGAACCGCCACGGGGCGGTTTTTTTATGGGCACATGGAGAAGGAGTGTCAGGCCGGTCGAGATCGGAATCCCGATGTGATCAGATCAGCCTGTCAGCGGGATCCCGGAGATCCGGGCACAACAGAGGGGATCTCAGGGATTCGGGTGCTCCTTTGGAGAGTGATCCTGGGCCGCTGTATTCTGGGGCAGTTCCCCGACGTGTTCCACGCCGCTGGATGTGCCATGTCTGAGGGCGCTATCGTAGGATCTTTTCACCCGCAGCACCTCCAGGCCTCTTCTGGGGACGCCCAACAGCAGGTTCTTGACCATCCAGATGATATCGACGGGTCCGGGGCGGCCGGTATCGTTCTGGTAGTTGTACTTGCGGAGATAGCTTCCGGTCAGCAGTGTGAAACACCTGGCCTCCCGGGGGGTAAGATTTTTTTTCCATTTAGCGATATTCTTGCTGTCCACCGGTCGGAAGATCAGCTTGGAGTGATGCGCTCCGATATACTGGTGGCTGGTGCGGTAGAATTCCAGCATGCCGGTTTCGAAAGGGACGTCCAGAAGCCGGCACACCGATCGAACCGATTCTTCGGTTCGCCCCAGGAGATCTTCATAGCGGATGGTCAGCTTGTTGGCGGCGGGGATCCGGGAGAACGATTTCTCTATCCGGGACAGCTTGTAGCGCCAGTCCAGAGCGATGGCCGACAGGTTGCCCTTGGTGTTATCGATCTTCCTCCAGCTGTCGAAGACGTCGCGGCCGTCGCGGACGATGTGAATGAAACGAGCCTCAGGGTAGAGAGCCAGGAAAATATCGACCTTGCGAAAAAACGGCGGCGTTTTATCGCCCCAGATGTTCTTGCCATGCTGTTGAGCGTAAATGGAATAGAGGTTTTCGATCAACTCACGAATGGAGATGTGCTCCTTCTGGCCCAGCTGGGAGAAATATTCCTGATAATCGCTGCCCCATAATTTCAGCTGAGGATTGAGGGACAGATAGCGGACCAGGGTCGACAGCGCCCGGCCCGACAGCTGGTGGTGAATATATCGTTTCTTCAGCAGAGGGATGAGAAAGGTTCCTTCTTCGGGGATGGCGAGCTGCGAATGGGCGTTCAAAATCAGCCGTAGCAGGGTAGTGCCCGATCTCTGGGCGCCGATTAAAAAAAAGGGAGCTGTCTTCACTCCTTCTCCTCCATCTTTCTCGACTTCATATGTCCAGGTTGTTCTTGTGAATATAGAGAGGTGCGGGGGGCTTGTCAACGCCTTTTTCGGTCTCATAGACGGGGCCGACCCGTGGCCCTCACCGATAGCCGCCCAGGGGCTCACTTTTGAGGTTGACAGGCCTGAATACCTGGCCTATTTTAAGTGTTGAGAGCGATATTGACAAAGAGGTTCCCGGAACACAGAGGTCTGCCCATGCCGTTCTCCAAAAGGCTGGTTGTGCTGCTCGTTCTGGCCTCCGCACTGGTGTTGATGCCGTACACGGAGACACTGGCTCAGTTCTACTTCGGAAAGAACAAGATCCAGTACACCGATTTTCAATGGCGGGTGATGAAGACCGATCACTTCGAGGTGTACTTCTATGCCGAGGAAGCGGAGCTGGCCGAGGTCGCCGTAGCCATGGCCGAACAGGCCTATCAGGAATTGTCGGCTCGTTTCCACCAGTCCCTCAGCAAACCGATCCCTCTGATTCTCTACAGCGCTCACAATTATTTTCAACAGACCAATACCATTCCCTATATGCTGCCCGAAGGCGTCGGCGGTTTCATGGAGTTTTACAAGGGCCGGGTGGTGTTGCCTTTCGATGGTTCTTATGCCCGTCTGGAACATGTTATCCGCCACGAGCTGGTTCACGTTTTCACGCTGGCCAAGATCCGCACGGTGCTCCGGGATCACGAGAAGTTCCAATATCATATGCCGCCGCTGTGGATGCTGGAGGGTTTGGCCGAGTACTGGTCGACCGACTGGGATGCCCAGGCCGAGATGATCATGCGTGATGCCGTTATCTCCGGGCACCTGGTTTCCCTTGAACAGATGTATCGCATCAACGGAACCTTTCAGATGTACAAGGAGGGCCAGTCGGCACTCGACTTCATCGCCAGGCGGTATGGCGAGGACAAGATACTGAGTCTGTTCGAGAATTGGTGGAAGGAAAAAACGTTCGCCCGGGTTCTGGAATCGACCCTCGGACAGTCCCTGCAAGAGGTAGACCGGCAATGGCGTTACAGCCTGAAGAAGCGGTATTATCCGTTGATGCAGGATCACGATATGCCCAGGCAGATCGCCGAACAGCTCACCTTTCAGGGGTCCAACGTCAAACCGGCCATCTGCGGCCGGGATGTCTTCGGCCGGGAGGCGATCGTCTTCATGACCGACCGGATGGGCTATGAGGCCGTCTATCTGCTGACGTCCGCAGAAGGCGACAGCACGGAGCGCCGCCTCATTCGCGGAGAACGAAGCTCCCAGTTCGAGTCTCTGCATCTGCTTCGCAGCAAGCTGGCCGTCTCCAGCGAAGGGCTGCTGGCCTTTGTCTCCAAATCCCAGGAGACCGATGTGCTTCATATCTGGGATCTGGAGAGCGACCGGATCGTCCGGACCTTCCAGTTCGCCGATCTCATCTCTCTGTCATCTCCCGCCTGGTCGCCGGATGGGAGCCGGCTGGTCTTTTCGGCAGCCGACCGGCGAGGACACGTCGATCTCTACCTGGTGGACGCCGACGGTGAACAGCTGAAGCCGTTAACCGACGACCTTTACGATGACCGGGAACCCAGCTGGTCGCCGGACGGTCAGCGGATCGCCTTCAGTTCCGACCGGTCTTCGTGGGGGCGGGACGGATTTCGCAACCTCTATCTCTATCATCTGGACCGCGACTGCATCGAGCCCCTCACCGCAGGACCGCACAATGATTATGCTCCCAGCTGGTCGCCGGACGGGCACCGGATCGCTTTCTCCTCCGATCGCGAGCAGGTTTTCAACCTCTATATCCAGGATATCGACGCACCGCCGCAGCAGGCCCGACGGATCACCAACATTCTTACGGGGGCCTTCGATCCGGCCTGGATGCCGGACGGCCGCAGCCTCATTTTCTCGGCCTTCTCCGAGGGCCGTTCTCAGCTCTATCGCCTGGAGGTGCCGGATTCTCTGGAATCGAGCCCGCCGGTTCTGGTTTCCCCGGCCCGGAACCCGGATTCGCTGAAGTCCGGCCCGCCGGTCCTGGCCTCCTCGGAAGAGGACGGCTGGAGGCCGGAGAAGCTTTCCGCCCAGCAGGCTTCGGCCCTGGGAAAATACCGAAAAAGGCTCTCTCTGGACATCGCTCAGAGCGCCATCTCCTATGACCCCGTCTTCGGCGTGGGCGGGGGATTTCAGATGGCCCTGACGGACATGCTGGGCGACCATCAGTATTATTTTCTGATCAACAACACGGCCAGTGACCGCCGTGACTTTCTCTCCAGCTTCAACTTCGGATTCAGCTATTTCAATTTATCGGGGCGCACCAATTACGGCGGCGGGGCCTTTCATTTCGTGGATGACTATTATGATGATTATTACGGCTGGTATTATGAACGCCAGTATGGTGGATTCATCACCCTGAGTCATCCTTTTTCGAAGTATCACCGCGCCGAGACGAGCACGCTGCTGAAAAAATCAGATAAGGAGAACTACGACACTGGAAAAAGCCGGTCCACCATCCTCTCATCGCACTATCTCTCGCTGATCAAGGACACCTCTCTGTGGGGGCCGGTCGGCCCCGTGGACGGTTCCCGGATGAAACTGAGCCTGGGGCTGACCTGGGAGCCGAAAACCGGCCGGGTCTTCAATCGCGTCCTGATGATCGACCTGCGGCACTATTTTCGCCTCAGCCGGCGCATCTGTCATGGCGTTCGATTGGCCGGCCGGGTCAGTCAGGGGCTGGAGCCCCAGATCTTCTATATGGGCGGCAGCTGGGACATGCGGGGTTATGACCGGCGCCACTTCATGGGTCGTAAGATGCTGCTGGTCAACAATGAGCTGCGCCTGCCGGTTATCGATAATCTGCTGGTGGGATTTCCCTTCGGTGACCTGGAGCTGCAGGCCATTCGCGGCGCTCTGTTCTTCGATCTCGGCCAGGCCTGGAACGAAGACCTGCCTCTCAGGGACGAGTTGTTGGGGCTGCAGGGTTCCTTTGGTCTGGGCCTCAGGGCCAGGGTGGGATATTTCACCGTGCTGCGTCTGGATTTTGCCAAGCAGACCGATTTCAACACCATTTTTCCGCAGACCAAGGTACAGTTCTGGTTCGGGTGGAATTATTGAAAAAACAACTCCCCATCTTTCTGCCGGCCTGCCTGTGGCTGGTCGTCATGCTGTTCGGCTTCTCCTGCCGCTCGCGCCTGTCGCTGCCCGGCGAGCTTTCTGACCGCCGGGATTGGATCTTGACCGCCGGATCAGCAGGCCGCCGGGGTTCTTCCTCCGAGCGGCTGGCGTTTCCCCTGGAGCTTCGCTGGCAAGCCCCCGCCAGGGGTCCCATCGTGGCTTCTCCAACCGTGATCGGCGAGCTCATCTGCGTGGGAACACTGGGCCGGCGATTCTCTTTCTTCTCGGCCCTCGACGGCCGGCGATACGATACCATGAAGACCGATGCGGGTGTTTCCGCCACCGCCGCCTTCGGGGAGGGAACCATTTTCCTGGCCACCGAGTCGGGGGAGGGGATCGTTCGTGCTCTGGATTTTGAACAGGGAGATATCCGCTGGGAGACGGCCGTCGGCGATGTTTCCGCCGCGCTGACCTATTTTCAAGGAAAGATTTTGGTGAGCACCAACCAGGGGCGGCTGCGCTGCCTGGCGGCCGAGGATGGCTCCCGGATCTGGCAGTTCTCCACCCGGGGGATGAAGAGTACGGCGGTGACCGTGACCGGCGGCATGGCCGTTTGCGGTTGTGATGATGGCTATCTCTATGCGCTGGGTATAGACGACGGCGGGGAACGTTGGAGCCGTAAGGTGGAAGGAGCCGTCTGGGCGGCGCCGGTCGCCGATGACGGCCGCGTTTACGCGGGTACCTTTGGGGGATATCTCTATTGTCTGGCAGCCGACGATGGAGCCATTATCTGGCGCCGAGATCTGGAGGGAAGCATTACCCAATCGCCGGCCCTGGGACTTGAAGCGGTTTTTGCGGGAACCGATCGGGGGGTGATGCTGGCTGTGGATCGGCGCGATGGACAGCTACGGTGGAGATACCAACTTTCGGATGCACGCCCGGGCGATCCTGCGGCGACCGGCGATGCACTGTTGGTCGGCGACAGTGACGGCCGACTGATGGCCCTAGACATCAACGACGGCACTCTAATGTGGAGCTATCAGACCGGTCGAGCCATCGTGTCGGCTCCGGTCCTGTGGCAGGGCCGGCTGTACGTCGGCTCCATGGACGGTCACCTGTATGCCTTTGCCCCCGCTGATTCAGGGGCGGCAGCGAATACATCGGATCGGATCGCGCCGTCCGGCCGGTGACGGCCGAAGAGGTCCGGCCCCGGCTAACCCGTGAAGAAACGATCCCGGTAATCCTTGATGTCGGCCCCGGCGCGAATGCTTTCGAACCAGTCGGTATAGGCTTGGTTTTGCTTCTGCCGCAGCAGGTCGATTTTCAGCGTCTCTTTCTGTCCCGCGAAGCTTTCCATGTCGGCCTCTTCCCGGGCGACGACCTCGAGGAAGTAGAATCCGCGGCTGGTTTCCACCAAGCCACTGATGCCGCCCTCCGACAGGCCGAAGGCGGTTCCCACGAATTCATTCATCTGCCCGATACCGGGAACATAATCCCGGCGAGAGAACATCTCGGTATTTTCCAGGGTCACGGCCGCCAGAGAGGCCGCCGGGCCGAGACCATCCGTTTCGCTGAGGATCTTACCGAAATCTTCAGCTCGCTTCCTGGCCTCTTCGCGTTGTTTTTCCCGCTTCAAGCCGGCCCGGACTCGGTCGGCGATCTCCTCCAGGGGAGGAACGCTGGCCTCCTGACGCTCCCGCAGAGAGATCAGGTAGACACCGGTCTCGTTCTCGAACGGTCCTCCGGTGACCCCAGGTTTCTCTGAGAAGGCGTACAGAACGGCATCGCTGGCCCGGCCCAATCCGGGCACAAAACTGCTGCCTTCCCGGAAGAACCCTGTTTGTTTGACCTCCAGCCCGAGCTCCTCGGCGGCCTTCGACAGACCGTCCTGCTCGGCTCGCTGGGCCAGTTCGTCGATCCGTTCTGATATGGCTTCCAGCGTCGCCGGTCCCGGAACAACCTTCAACAGAATATGACGGGCTCGCAGCTGCTCTTCCCCGGCGACCCGTTTTTTCTCCTCGACCTTGATGATGTGCCAGCCGAAAGCGCTGCGGACCGGTTCGGAGATCTCTCCTTCGGCCAGGCTGAATGCCGTTGCCTCGAAGACACTATCCATCACTCCCCGACCGAAGAATCCCAGATCGCCGCCCTGCTGAGCGGTGGGTCCCTGGGAGTAAACCTCAGCCAGCTCGGCGAAATCCTCGCCGGACAGGATCCGCTCGCGAATGAGATTCAGCTCCGATCGAGTGCTGTCCTCATCCGCGGGTTCCGGTGTTTTTTCGATGGAAACGTAATCGAGATTGGCCTGCGGCGGTTGCAGGAAATCCTCCTGGTGTTCATGGTAATACCGTTTCATGTCTTCCTGGCTGAAATCGGCATCATCGATGGAGAACTGCCCCGGCTGAAAGCCCACATAACGAACCTGGACCTTTTCATTATTCTTTTTGAAGTCCTCCAGGACTTCACCATCGGTGACCCGAACAGTGGCCGTAATGAGGTTTTGCAGTTTCTGCATGGGGATGATGCTTCGGAACTGGTTTTCCAGGGGACGCCAGTCATATCTCGGATCGGCCAGCACTTGAGCATATTTCTGGGGATCAAAGCGCCCGTCGGTCTGCAGGGCTTCGTTGTTCATGATATAGGGGGGGGGATTGTTCCTGATATAATGAATCAGCTCCTCGTCGGTCACGGTGATGTTTCGCTTTTTTATTTCCTCCGCCAGGAGGATCTGGTTGACGATCTGATTCCAGGTCTCATCCCGCAGCCGGCGGAAGGTTTCCAGATCCACTTGTTCGTCCGTGCGCTCCTGGGTCTGGGTATACAGGTTCTGGAAAGAGCGGTAGAATTGTTGATAGGAGATCTTCTGCCCATTGATCACGCCAATGGTGTCCGCTCCGCTCTGGCGTCTCCCGGTGACGTTCATTCCCCAGGCGAAAATGATGGTGCCCATAAAGGCGACCAGGATGATCCACAGGATGATTTTCGTGTTCTGACGCATCGCTTTCAGCATCATGGAGCTCCTTGATGAAGCGTTATGGTTTCCAAACTGGAATGATCATTGCTACAATTGTGCTAAATTACGAAATAAAGGTTCTCCAGGCAAGGAAATTTTCCGAACCAGGGGTTGCGGAAAAAATTCAGGTACAAGAAAAAAATCCTTGACAATGGAGGAAAAAGGCATAGATTTCTAGTGGTTCGCTCACGGGAGCCATACCAGATACTGTATCTGACCTGATTCACACCTCAGGATCTTTTACGGTATATTTTCGGAACGGCCCGTAAAAGGAAGAGGGCTGGTTTATCGTTTCCGTTTTTTATCGAAGAACATCAGGAAGATCTATATTCTTGGGTCTTAGCAGCCCGGTGTGTCACAATACTTGGGTTCGCAGTCAAACGAAAAGAATGTATCAGAAGAAGGGGGTGATGTTGATCAGAACCTAATGACTGGGTATTCGTGGGAGCACCCACGTCGTGGCCGTCGCATCAGGCGGTGGTCTAATATTTAAGGAGGGTTTTCTCATGTTTCGTAAATGTGTCCCATTAGCAAGTGTCCTCGCCATCACCCTGATGTTGCCCTGTTTGGTACTGGCCGGTGATACGGGAAAAATCATGGGCACCGTCAGGGACTCTCGTACCGACGCCCCCATGGTTGGTGCCAATGTGATTCTCCAGGGCACCATGCTGGGCGCGGCCACCGACATGGATGGTCAGTACCTCATCCTGAACGTGCCGCCGGGCAGTTACACCATGGCGGTCAGCGTGGTCGGGTACAAGACGACACAGACAGAAAACGTGATTGTGAATATCGACTTGACCACTATTCAGGATGTCCGGCTGGAGGAAACCGTGCTGGAGGGGCAGATCGTGGTGGTCACAGCTGCCCGTCCTCTGGTGGAGCGGAGTGCCACCAATGCCACTCGCGTGCTCCGCCTGGAGGATTTTCAGAATCTGCCCATGAGGGATTACTCCGAGGTGGTGGCCACCCAGCCGGGAGTCATCGCCGTCGGAAATGCCCTGCACGTTCGCGGCGGGCGTGAAGATGAGATCGCCTATTATGTGGACGGAGTGTACATCAACGACCTGCGCACCGGCGAGCGGATGGGCGATGTGCCGATCAACTCGGTGGAGGAGATCTCCTATCAGGCCGGCGGGTTCAGCGCCGAGTATGGCTTCGCCAATTCCGGGGTGGTGAGCACATCGACCAAGACCGGGCGGTCAAAATACAACATCAATGGAGAGGTCGTCACCGACAGCTGGCTGAGCCGGGAAGAGGAAAACCTGGGCGCCTATTCCTACGGCTACAATGTCTACAACATGGGTCTCAGCGGCCCGGTTCCGGGAGTGGGAGACAAACTGAAGTTTTTCTTCACCGGCGAGCGGCGCTTTATGCAGGATCGCCGGCCCTCGGTGGGCCAGCACCCGGTGCTGATCACCGACACCACCGAGGTGGCCACCATCACCACCAAGGAGGGCCCGCTGCCCCACAATTCCCAGGGAGAGTGGCTGCTCAACGGCAATATGATGCTGGATCTGCGGCCGCTGCAATTTAAAGTGGGCGGTCACTACTGGGACACCGATTACAAAGAATACTCTCAGTATCGTTCACTCCAGGACGCGGCCATGCTGCATTACCCCACGGATGAGGAGTTTTCCCACTCCATCTACGGGAAGATCACCCACGCCGTCAACCCCAACACCTTTTACACGGCCACCCTCAGCTATCACCAGCACGGCACCGAGCGGAGCGATGGCGTCCTGGGCCGCAATATCCCGGACTACGGCGATCTTACTGACTGGAACGAGAACGATCTGACCGTCCCCTTCCTGGTCCTGGACGGAACCAATCCCGGATCTCCGTACCGCTTCGGTTCCGGCGTATTCGACTCCATCAGCGTGTATGACGACTACTACCTGAACCGGTCCAATTCGCTGGGAGCCAAGTTCGACCTGACCGCTCAGCTGCTGGATATCCACGAGTGGAAGTTCGGCTTCGAGTACCGCTACAACACCCTGCGGCGCTACTCGGTGACCCGGCCGATGCAGATCGCCGGCACCCTGGGCGACAATCCGCCGGAGGATGCGGAAGATGTCCGGGCCGCCTACCGGTCCGGCTACACCGATAACTTCGGCTACCCGATCTATTTCGGTGACATGGGCAAGGGACCGGTCGATCCGGACGCCACCCTGGACAGCGGCGACGATGGAGCCAAGCACCCCCTGATCGCCTCGGCCTATCTGCAGGATAAGCTGGAGATCTCGGACCTGGTGCTCAACATCGGCCTGCGCTGGGACATGATGGACGCCAATGATCTGCGGCTCGAGGATCCCTATGACGTCGCCGCGGCCATGGAGGGAGGCTTCATCATACCGGATAAACTGGTGGCCACCGAGGCCAAGCACAACTTCAGCCCCCGGGTCGGCATCGGCTTCCCGGTCACCGACCGGACCGTCTTCCACGCCCAGTATGGTCGTTTCGTCCAGCAGCCGCAGTTCGAGTTCCTGTATACCGGCTGGGATTACCTGGCCGGCCAGATCGAGAACGGCAACCAGGTGGACATCGGCAACCCGGATCTGGAGCCCACTAAAACCACCCAGTATGAGATCGGGCTCAGCCAGCAGGTGGGTGAGAACGGCGCTCTGGACATCTCCGCTTTCTACAAAGAGATCCGCGATCTGGTGGTGTTACGGAACCGCTACAATGCGATTCCCAATACCTATGCGCAGTATCAAAATGGCGACTACGGCTCGGTCAAGGGCCTCAGCCTCAACTTCGACATGCGCCGCACGGAACGAGTGGCCGCCCACCTCAGCTACACCCTGCAGTTCGCCGGCGGCACCGGTTCGACCTCGGGCGGTAATTTCTACGTCACCTGGATCAGCCAGGGGACAGAGTACTATCCCACCTATGTGGCGCCCCTGGACTTCGATCAGCGGCACACCGGCTCGATCAACCTGGACATCCGCACCAAGGCCGATGACGGTCCCATGCTGATGAACGGCCATCCTCTGGGCAACATGGGCATAAACCTCTACTGGTCGTTCGGGTCGGGACTGCCCTACACTCCCAAGCGGGTCGGCGACACCATTTTCCAGGCCCGGTTCAGCACCGCTTTTCCGGTGGCCGCGATCAACTCGGCCTACACCGACTGGACCCAGCAGCTGGACATGAAAATGGACAAATCCATGACGGTGGCCGGAGTCACCTTCGATGCCTATCTCTGGGTGATCAACCTGCTGGGAACGGACAATCCCTTCAACCGGAAATGGGACCGCTTCAACTACGGCGCCGATATCGGCCACACCGACTACAACGGCATCTTCGAGGCCACCGGTTCCGCTTCGGACAATGGCTGGCTGGCCACTCCGGAGGGGCAGAGCTGGGTGGCCAACAATGGCGGCGAGCCGGCCGCAGAGCTCTATAGCGCTTTTATCAATCATCCTTATAACTGGGGAACGCCCAGGCAGATCCGTCTGGGCTTGCGCTTCGATTTCAATCCTTGATCGGGCACGAAAAGAGATGTCGGATCGAAACGCATGAACGGTTGTTCCTTATTTCCAGACGAGGAGGAAACATTATGAGCCGGAGACGAGGGTTATGGACCATCGGCGGCATCATAGTGCCTGTGCTGACCCTCCTGCTGGCGGGTATGGTTTGGGCGGCTCCCCCTGGCGCATCGGCCACGGGCGGGGAACCGCTGGCCAAACCCACCATGGTCAGCCACGCGCATTTTGATGGCAACACCATCGACTGTCTGATGACCAACAACGGGGCCATCGTCGATTCCCGCGTGTACAGCAGCTCGGCGATGATGTGGCCCAGGGGCACCGATAAATTCATCGATTATGCCTCGGGCCTGTGGCTGTTGGGCATCGGGCACGACGACGGTGCCATCTATTCGGCCTCGACGGAGTATTCCAGTGAATTGAAGGAAGGCCCCTGGCCCTATGCCAACTCATATGCGGATAACGAGGCCTATCGGATCTACAAGATCAACGGCGACGGCACCGGCGACTGGGATGTCTGGCCGGTCGATCAGGGCGCTCCCGTCGATGAGAACGGGGACCCGCTGCTGATCGGCGATCAGACCATGTGGTGGGTGTGCAACGACGCAAATGAAACGCAGCACTCCGTCTTCTTGAGCAGCCCCCCGATGGACGTCGAGGTCCACGTCATGGTCTTCGGATTCAACCGCTCCGATCCCATGGGCAACATCATGTTCGTCAAGTGGACCTTCATCAACAAGAGCGATCGGCAGTACGATTCCTGCTACGTGGCCCAGTGGGACGACCCGGACCTGGGCGATGCCTCCGACGACCTGGTCGGCTGCGACACCACCCTGAGCCTGGGTTACTGCTACAACGGAGGTCCCACCGACGCCACCTACGGGGCCACGCCTCCGGCCATCGGTTTCGACTTCTTCCAGGGCCCGGAGTCGCCCAAGGGTAGCGGCAACTACCTGGGCATGACCGGATTCGCCTGGTACTGGAACGGCGCCCCGGATCCCTTCGATGATCCCGAGATCCCCTCTGAGGCCTTCTGGTTCATGAACGGCTACACCGGCGACGGCACTCCCTATAAGGATCCGGAAGGCAACATCACCTCGCCCTTCCCCCTGGCCGGCGATCCGGTGGCCGGAATCGGCGACATCGACGGCGTCACCGAGGGACCCGGCGACCGCCGCTTTCTGATGTCCTCCGGCCCGTTCACCCTGGCCCCTGGAGACAGCCAGGTCGTGCTCGGCGCCAAGATCATCGCCCCGGGAACCAACAACCTCAACTCTTTGTCCGCTCTGCGTTTCTTCGACGGTTTCGCTCAGAACGCTTACGACAACAACTTCAAGCTGCCCTCGCCGCCCAAACCGGCGGTCGAGGTAACCTCTCTGGATCGCCAGATCGTGCTCAACTGGCAGGAGGGCGCTGACGACATCGAGCACTATGAGCATTTTACCGGCTATACATTCCAGGGATATAATGTCTATCAGGGCGCATCCGTCTCCGGGCCGTGGACCCGCCTGGCCACCTTCGACATCATCGACGACTACGGCATCATCTTCGACCAGACCTTCGACGCCGAAACCGGACTGGTCCTGGAGAAGCCGGTGCAGTGGGGCGCCAACACCGGGATGCAGCGTTATTTCGTCATCGACGAGGACGCCCTCACCCAGGAGCCGCTGAGCAATTACCGCCGCTACTACTTCGCGGTGACCTCATACGCCTTCAACGAGGACCCCGCTGTGGCCCCGCGCACCGTGGAGAGCGCCACCGATGCCATCATCATCTTCCCGCAGGAGACGTTCGAGGAAGTGGCGGTCGGTGTCGTGGGCGACACCCTGGAGGTGAGCCATGATAGCGGAGGAAGCGACGGCATCATCACGCCCATCGTCCTCGATCCTCTGGCCGCCACCGGCGATGATTACCAGATCTCCTTCCATACCGGCATGATCGTGGACAGCTATGGCGACACGGTCGAGGGAACGCTGTGGAGGCTGACCAACACCAGCACCAACACCGTGGTGCTCGACGATCAGCTGAATCAGTCAAATGATGAAGACTACGAAATTGCCGAGGGCCTGCTGGTCAAGGTGGCTGGTCCGCCATTGGTGGGCGCCGATTGGGACTATTCCGGGACCCGCTGGTTCAGCTACGTCAACGCCGGCCTGAGCATCTTCGGCGGGGGCATCGGCCTGGGCTACGAATTCTTCGGCAGCACCCTGACGGCGGCCGACTACAAGAAGGTGGAGATCCGCTTCAGCAGCACCGAGCAGACCAACTGCAAGGTTTACCGTCGCGATGAGGGATACGCCGTCCAGGCGGGTCTGGGCACATTTCCCGGGACGGCCTGGGATGTCGACACCGATCCTCCTCGGCAGTTGAATATCTGCTTCGTGGAGAACAATACCGACGAGAAGCCGGCCAACATGATATGGGACATCGACGACACGGATGTCGGCGGCCGCGAGTACCTGTTCATCATGGACAGCGACTACGACGCGGCCACCGCCGGCGGGTATGACGACGACAACTTCGGTCCCGAGGCGGACGTCCAGTGGGCCTACTGGGGGAGAGTGAGAGGCGGTTACACCTTACTGGAGGATGAAGGCACCCTGACGCTGATTCCCAACTACGTCAACACCACCAACGACCTGTTCTCCTTCACCGCGCCGGATGCGCCCACGGCCGGGGATGCCGTGGAAAAGGCCAACCTGGACAAGATCAAAGCGGTGCCCAATCCATACTTCGCCTTCAACCTCCAGGAGCGGATCGCCACCACCCGGTTCGTCACCTTCACGCACCTGCCCGAACGGGGCGCCACCATCAGGGTCTTCACCCTGGACGGCACCCTGGTCAAGGTCATCGACGATGATGAGCGGACCGACCAGGGTACCCTGGACACTCCCATGGCTTACTGGTACCTGAGGAACGAGGGAGATGTCCCGGTGGCCAGCGGCATGTACCTGGCGCATATCGAGGTCGATGGCGTGGGCGATAAAATCCTCAAGCTGGCCGTGTTCATGCCTGAAGAGAGACTGGATTACTTCTAATACGAACAGCTCAACTCATAGAAGGTGCGCCCGCCGGACCGGTGGGCGCACCGGGGGAATGAACACTGAAAAAAAGGAGTAATCCTATGAAATCCTGGAAGATCTTATTGTTCAGCACGATGTTGCTGGCCGTCTTCATCTTCAGCGCTGAGGTCCAGGCCGGCAGCGGGCTGCGAAAAGGCACCGCCGGCGCCACGGAGCTGATGATTCCGATCGGCTCAAGAGGCACGGCGCTGGGAGGTGCTTTTCTCTCCAACGTCAGCGGCGTGGAGGCTCTCTACTGGAATCCGGCCGGCGTGGCCGCCAGCGATGTCAACACTGAGGTGATGTTCTCGCATCTGAACTGGATCGGTGATCTGAACGTGGAGTATGTCGGCCTGACCTCCCGGATGGGAGAGTTCGGCTACCTCGGGGCCAGCTTCAAGACCATCGGCTTCGGCGACATCGAGCAGACTACGGTGGAGGATCCGGACGGCAATGGGACCATCTTCTCGCCCAATTATCTCACCTTCGGGGTGAGCTTCTCCCGGGCCATGACCGACCGGATTCTGTTCGGCATGACCGGAAAGATGATCTCTGAGAAGATCATGCGGGAAAGCGCCCTGGGCCTCGGTTTTGATTTCGGGCTGCAGTACGTCACCGGGATCACCGGTCTCAAGCTGGGCATCACCCTGATGAACCTGGGACCGAACATGAAGTTCGACGGCCCCGATCTGGAACACGCGGTTCTTCTCCCGGACACCGAGAGCGGCGCCGAAGAGGAGGCCATCCGCACCACTCTGGCCTCCTTCGACCTGCCCTCTTACCTGCAGATGGGCCTGTCCTACGATTATCCGTTCAACAGTCATCACGTGATCACGGGCATGGGCAGCTTCCAGAATAACGGCTACACCTATGACCAGTATAATTTCGCCGTGGAGTACAACTACGACAACATGCTCTACCTCAGGGGGGCCTTCACCTCCGCGTATCGCGAGGACGATCCTGTCGAGAACAACGGATTTCTGTCCGGTGATCAGGATTATCTCTGGGGGCCCAGCTTTGGAGCGGGTTTCAAATTCAACCTGACCCCCAGCACGCCCCTGTCCTTCGATTATGCCTATCGCACGGCGGAATTCTTCGACGCCCCGCAGTGGTTCACGGTCACGGCTGGCTTCTAAGATCCACAGCGGGCAGTGATCCAGCGAAAGGCCGGTTCTCCTCGGAGAACCGGCCTTTTTTTAGCTCGGCGAGCCGGAAGGTATTGACATGAGTGCCTGAAAATCGTATTATTAGCTGACAGATCGATCGTCCCTATCCCTCCCCGAGAACCGTTCGGTTCACCCCTCGATGGAACTGCCGAAGATATGCGTCCCAAGGTCCTTCTGGGTATCTGGTTGTTCCTGTCGCCGCTGGTCTTGCCCCCGGCAGGCGGAGCTTACCATTGGCCTCTGAGCGCGGTCCCGGCGCTGACCTCCACGTTTGCCGAACATCGTTCCGGCCACCTCCACGCCGGCTTGGATCTAAAAACCTGGGGCCGCCAGGGCTACCAGGTCTACGCCGTGGCCGATGGGTATGTCTGGCGAGTGCGGACCTCGCCCTGGGGATACGGCAAGGCTCTCTATCTCAGGTTGGCGGATGGCAGAACGGCCGTGTACGGCCACCTGTCCTCCTTCGCCGATGATATCCAGAGAGCGGTAGAGACCGAACAGAAGCGTCTGGGTTGCTACAGTGTGGATATCTATCCGCCGCCGGACCAGATCCCGGTGCGCGGGGGAGAGGTGGTGGCCAGCTCCGGCCGCTCCGGGTGCGCTCATCCCCATCTGCATTTCGAGCTTCGAGATGAACACAACCGGCCGATCAATCCTCTCTGCCATGGGTTCACCGTTCCCGACGGACGATCTCCCCGGATGGTCTCGCTGGCCCTGAAACCGCTGGATCAGACGGCTTCCGTCAATGAACGCCACGAAACGGCCGTTATTCCTTTACGCTGGGACGCCAGCGAGGGATGTTATACCATCTCCTCGACCCCGCATGTGGAGGGCCGGGTGGGACTGTCCCTGGCCGCCTATGATCTGGCCGACGGGGCTGAAAATCGGCTGCATGTCTATACCATGGAAATGCTGGTGGATGACCAGCCGGCCTTCGCCAGTGAATACGGGCAGTTCGATTTCGAAATCAGCGATCAGATGGATCTGGATATCGATTATGATCTCTATCGCCGCGGCCGGGGTATTTACCGGAATCTGTATCTGGCTCCGGGCAACCGGTTGCCCTTCTACCGGCCGGATCGGAACGGCAGCGGCACCCTGTCGGCCTTCTCTCTGGGGGCCGGTCTCCACTGGATCGTCCTGAGAGCCGAAGACCGGGCCGGCAACCGGTGTGAGGCGCGCTTCAGGTTACTTCTGGACGAACGGCCCAGGGTGGAACCTTTCGAACTGTCGGCGGATTCTCTGGGCGTCCTGGCCAGCTTTGGCGCCTCCGATCCCGACGGTTCCCCGGCCAGGGCCTGGGTCGAGATCTCACGGGATCTGGGACAGCATTGGGTCTCGCGGCCAGCCGTTCCAGCCGGGGAGGGGGAAGCGCAGTTTACGGCCCGGTTCGAACGAGGCACCGCGCCCGTGCTGCTGGCCCGAGCCTGGGCGGAGGATGAGTTCGGGGTCCGCTCCTGGCCGCGCCTGGAGACGCTGGGAACGCTGCCGGATCGGCCGGGAGAGCCTGATTTTACCTGGCAGGTGGCTTATCATGGGGATTTCATGGAGGTTTTCGTCGAGCCCAATTGTCTTCTGAGCCAGCCGCCCAAGGTGTTGTTCAACCAGCCGGGACAGGATCCTCGCCCGGTGCCGATGTCCCTGTGGGAGTGGCAACGTTACCGGGGACGATGTTCTCTGATGGGGGGGCCGGATGGGGAGGTGGTGCTGACGGTGGCGGGCCGCGATCTGTCGGGAAATCTGGGCGTCGATGCGCTCACTCTGAGAATCGATACCGTTAACCGTGGAGAGGGCGGGCGAGTGGGAGATCTTTCCTCAGGCATCGAGGCCGTTTTTCCGCCCGGAGCCGTTTATCAGGCTTTTGCGGCCCGGATCGAGGAGACCCGGGCCATAGCCCCGCCGGGAATGAACATGATCGGTCCGGCGTATACTCTCTATCCTCAGGACCGCGTTTTTGATGAGCCGGCAACGGTCTGGATGCCGGTGCCTCCCCGGGAGGAAACGAATGGGCGCATCGGCCTCTATCGATGGAGGGGCCAGGACAACTGGAGCTACCTGGGTCGTCTGGTTCGCGAGGAGGGCAGCGCCCTGGGGGCCAGGGTGAAAACGTTTTCCACCTTTGCATTGCTTGAGGATCGCATCGATCCTCTCATCTGGAGAATCAAACCGGCGGACGGCTCTCGGCTGTCCGAACGGCGCCCGATCCTGTCGGCTGGAATCCGCGACCAGGGCTCCGGCATCGGCAGGGAGGAAAATGTGGTCTTGAAGCTGGACGGCCGGCAGGTCATCGCCGAATGGGATCCCCCCATCGAAACGGTCCATTACCGTCCCTCTCAGCCTCTTTCCCCGGGCGAGCATCTTTTCGAGGCGACGGTCACCGACCGGGCCGGAAACCGGTCGAACGCCGTCAGCCGGTTCATCATCCTGCCATGAGGCAACAGGCTCGAACAGCAAGACCTGATCGCACGGTGAAGTGATCCATTTGAACAGGAAGATCACCATGAAGCCTTTCGTTCATCTTCACAACCACACGCAGTACAGCCTCCTGGACGGCGCCTGCCGGATCGGCGATATGGTCGCCCTGGCCAAGAGTTATGGAATGCCCGCAGTGGCCATCACGGACCATGGCAACATGTTTGGAGCCGTGGAGTTCTATCGAAAGACCATGGAAGCGGGCCTTCGGCCCATCATCGGCCAGGAGGTCTATGTGGTTCCGGGAGACCGGCGCGACCGAAAACCCACCCGGCGGGGGGAGGAAAACTATTACCATCTGGTGCTGCTGGTGAAGAATAAGGAGGGCTATCAGAACCTGATGAAGTTATCCTCCGCTGGATATCTGGAGGGTTTCTACTACCGGCCCCGGGTGGATAAAGAGATCCTGGCCGAACATCACCAGGGCCTCATTGCCCTGACCAGCTGTCTGCACGGTGAGATCCCGCAGCTGCTGGTCCGGGGACAGCAGCAGCGGGCTCGCTCGGCCGTCATGGAATATCGCGATATTTTCGGGGACGACAATATATATATCGAGATACAGGATCACGGCATTCCCGAGGAGAAACAGGTTCTCGGGGAATTGGTGACTTTAAGCCGGGATGTGGGCATCCCCCTGGTGGCCACCAACGACTGTCATTATCTCCGCCGGGAGGATGCGGCCGCCCATGATATTCTGCTGTGCATTCAGACCGGAAAGGATTATCAGGATACCGACCGCATGCGGTTCACGACCGATCAGCTGTACTTCAAATCTCCCCAGGAGATGGAGGAGCTGTTCTCCGATCTGCCGGAGGCCCTGGATCATACCCTTGAGGTAGCTGAGAAATGCCACCTGCTGCTGGATTTCGATCAGGTCCACCTGCCTCATTTTCCGCTGCCCAAGGGATTCGATAACAGCCAGTTATTCCTTGAAACTCAAGCCAAAAAGGGATTGGCGACGCGCTATGCCAAGGTTACGCCCGGTCTGGAGCAGCGGCTGGATTATGAGCTGTCAGTCATCGAGAAAATGGGTTTCAGTGGTTATTTTCTGATCGTCAAGGATTTCATCGACGAGGCCAGAAGGCAGGGGATTCCAGTCGGTCCAGGGCGGGGCTCGGTGGCCGGCAGCCTGGTCTCCTATGCCCTGGGGATCACCGGTATCGATCCCATCAAGTACGATTTGATTTTCGAGCGGTTTCTAAACCCTGAGCGGATCAGCATGCCGGACATCGATATCGATTTTTCCGATCGAGAGCGTGAACAGGTGATTCGCTATGTCAGGGAGAAGTACGGCCGGGAAAACGTCTGTCAGATCATCACCTTCGGCACCATGGCCGCCAGAGGCGTAATCCGGGATGTGGGCCGGGTGATGAAGATGTCGTATTCGGAGGTGGACCGGATCGCCAAGATGATTCCCGCTGAGCCGGGCATGACGCTGGACCGTGCCCTGGAAATTGTTCCGGAGCTGAAGACCCTGATGGAGTCGGAGCAGCGATATCGGCAACTGATCTCCTATGCCCGCACTCTGGAGGGCCTGGCCCGGCATGCCTCAACGCATGCGGCCGGGGTCGTCATCGCGCCCACGATACTCACCGATTATGTTCCTTTATTTAAGAGCAGCAAAGATGAAGTGACCACTCAGTATGATATGAAATCGCTGGAAGCCATCGGGCTCCTGAAGATGGATTTCCTTGGATTGCGGACCCTCACCGTGATCGACGACACCGTCAGAATGCTCCGCGAACGGGGAGTGGAGATCCATCTGAAAGGACTTCCCCTGGACGATCCCAAAACCTTTGCCCTGCTGTCCAGGGGAGAAACGGTCGGCGTGTTTCAGTTCGAGAGTTCCGGCATGCGCGACTATCTGCGCAAGCTCAAGCCCGAGACGCTCGAGGACATGATCGCTATGAACGCCCTCTATCGGCCCGGCCCCCTGGGCAGCGCCATGATCGACGAGTTCATCCATCGCAAGCACGGCCGGCGGGAGATCTCCTATGAGCACGCCCTGCTGGAACCGATCCTGAAGGAAACTTAAGGAGTCATCGTCTACCAGGAGCAGGTCATGCGGATTGCCAGCGAGCTGGCCGGTTTCAGTCTGGGAAAGGCTGATTTGCTGCGCCGGGCCATGGGCAAGAAGCAATCCGATGTGATGACAGAACAACGCGAGGAATTCATCACCGGGGCTCAAGCCAGGGGTGTTTCACAATCCGTGGCCAATACGATCTTCGACAAGATCGCCCATTTCGCCGGGTACGGTTTCAACAAATCGCATGCTGCCGGATATGCCCTCATCGCCTATCAGACAGCCTATCTCAAAGCGCATTATCCTCTGGAGTTCATGGCTTCCACCCTGAGCAGCGAGATGGACAATAGTGATCGCGTCGTCACCCTGATCAATGAATGCCGCCGCATGGATATCGAAGTGCTCCCTCCCGACGTTCATGACAGTTTCTATGATTTTCGAGTGGTCGATGGCCATGTCCGCTTTGCCCTGGGAGCGGTCAAGAACGTCGGCCGTGCGCCGGTAGACTCGATCGTGGCGACCCGGGAATCGGGTCAGCGCTTCACCAACCTGTTCGATCTGTGCGAGCGGGTGGATCTCCGCTGGGTGAACAAACGGGTTCTTGAAAGTTTCGTGCAGGCCGGCGCCCTGGACAGCCTGGAGGGGTACCGGGCTCAGAAGATGGCCCTGGTACCCAAGGCCATGGAATATGCTCAGAGCCTGCAGCAGGATCGAGAGCGGGGCCAGACCTCTCTGTTTTCGACCCGAGGCGGAAGCGACGCCCTGAAAACGCCCCGGCCGCAGCTTCCCAACATACCGGAATGGCACATCAACGAGCTGTTGGCCAGGGAGAAGGCTCTACTGGGTTTCTATGTCTCCGGTCACCCGCTGACCAATTATGAGGATGAGGTAAAGGCTTTTGCCACCCTGTCTCTGGATGATCTGGAGAAGGCCAGGGACGGCCAGGAGGTCTGCGTGGCCGGCATCATCACCGCCTTCAAAAGGACGACCGATCGAAAGAATCAATCCATGGCCTTCCTGACCCTGGAGGATTTTTCCGGATCGGCCGAGGCCATTCTCTTTGCCGAACCGTTCGAACGGCATCAAACCCTGGTATACAACGACTCGGCTGTTCTGGCCAAGGCCGTCGTCTCGACCCGGGAGGAGCGCAAGGCGAAGCTCCGTATTTCCGAGATGGTGCCCCTCTCGGAGGTGAGAGAACGGTTCGTCACCACCGTCGGACTCTCGCTGTCGACCACCGGCCTGGAGCCCAATTTCATCGAGGCCATCAAAGAGATCCTTCTGCGGCACCCGGGTAAATGTCAGGTCGTTCTGCACCTGCAAACACCTCAGCATCCCCGTATGCAGATCCGTCCGCGAAAGATCACGGTCCTTCCATCCAAGGAACTGATAGCCCAGTTGAAAAAACTCCTGGGCGATGATAATGTCTGGCTGCGGGCGCCGTGCACCAGAGGTTTTCCCTGGAGTTCCCGGGGCACCTCACCGGGAGGCTCGAACCGTTAGCAGAGCTGCTCTCCGGATGCCGAGCAGGAATGTCAAGGCTCACCGTATCACCTGTGAGGCGGATCTATGTTCTCGGTTCATCTGACCCGGTTTGGCGCTCTCATGCTGGTGGTGTTGGGGGGCGTGATGTGGCCTGCAGAGGTTCCCGCGGAGGGGCGGGCCGGATCGTCGGCGCGAAGGTTGATTCAGCAGGGCGCCTTCGCCCGCGCGCTGGAGAACCTTTCTGCCGAAGGAACTGCCGGCGATGATCAGGGTCGTCTGTTTCAGAGAGCCTATTGCCTGCAGCAGCTGGAAAAATGGGACCAGGCCGCCGGCATCTATCTGCGGTTGCTTTCCCCGGGGGCCTCTCCGGGCGAGGAAGATGCCGGGCCCGCCGAAGAGTATGTTCTGAACGACTATGTCCGTCTCTTTGCGGCCACCTGTCTGCTGCGGGGTGAGGACTATGCCGCCGCTGAAACGCAGCTGGATGTGCTGCTGGGCTCATCGGAGAGCCTGCTGGACGCGTCAGCCCGGGAACTTCTCGGTCAACTCTATCTGTGCCAGGAACAGCGACACCGGGCCATCCCGGTCTATCGCCGGCTGCTGGCCGAGGCTACCAACCGGGCCGAGCAGGTACGCTTCTCCTATGCTCTGGCTGAGATTTACCAGCGGACCGAGGAACGCTCGGAGGCCGCCGCTCTGCTGAAGGACATCATCACCAATGATCCCTCCAGCGGGTCAGCATTGTCAGCCCTGAGCGATTATCGTTCTTTGCATCGGGGAGAATTGTCCGGGGAGATGTACTATCGGGCCGGATGGGTCTATTTTCATCACGGCCGATATCAGGAGGCTGCCGATGCCTGGGATGATTTTCTGGATGCACACCCCCGGCATGAGCTCGCTGCGGAAGCCCTTCAGCTCAGCGCTCGGGCCTGCTTTCGAGGTCATCGCTATCATGATTCGCGAGAACGATGTCGCCGTTTATTAACGGTTTATCCCCGGAGCGATGAAGTCACAGCGGCCCATTATCTACTGGCTCGCTGCGATGAAGGGGAAAACCACACCGTAGCGGCAGTGGAACGCTACCGGCAGTTCGTCAGAGCCTATCCCTGGAGTCAATTGGCCGACGATGCCCTGTGGCGTCTGGCCGGCATCTATGAACGGGACGGCGATGCGGCCGGCGCCGAGAGAGAATACTGGGAGCTCAGCCGGCAATATGCCAGCCGGCCGGTTGCCAACCTGGCTCTGTGGCGCGCCGGGCTGTATGCGTATTACCGGGGCGATGCCGTCACAGCCATCAGCCGGCTGAATCTCTTCTTGAGCCACCAGGCCGACGGATCCCAGGCGCAGGCGGCCATCTACTGGATCGCCCGGGCTCACCAGGCCAGCGGAGATCTCCAACAGGCCGCCCGGGAGATGGAAAGGGTCATCCAATGGGCCGATGAAGGTTACTATGCCGACCGCGCCAGATCATGGCTGGAGATCACGTCCCAGCCCGCCATGCTTCGCCGGGAGAGCTTCACGGCCGTGATGGCCGATCTGGAGACGGCATCGCCGGACGGGCCTGACGATCACCTCCAACTCCGGCTGAGAAAGGGCCGGGAACTGATCCGTCTCGGCTTGCTGTCCCAGGCTCGCCGGGAGTTGTCGGCTGTGCACCAGGCGGCTCATGCGCATCCTTCGATGACCGCCGCGTTAATACAGCTATACGAACATCATGAGCTTTATGGGGACGCATTGCGGCTGGCGGTGAGCCTGCAATCCCACTGGACCGAATCCCGATTACGCCAGGCTCTGCAGCCCTATCTCTATCCCATGGGATACCAGGGACTGGTCGAGAGTGAGGCGCAAAACCACCGTCTGGATCCGTTTCTCATCCTGGCCCTGATGAGAACGGAAAGTCTGTTCGATCCGCTGGCCGAATCCCCGGCCGGTGCCAGGGGTCTGATGCAGATCATGCCTGCCACGGGACGGGAGATCTTCCGTCAGCTGGGTGCGCCGGATGAGAGCATGAACAGCTTCTTCGAACCCGAGTGGAGCATTCGCATGGGGGCTTACTATCTCGGGCAGCAGGTCCAGGCTTACCACGGGCAGGTTCAATTCGCCCTGGCCGCTTACAATGCCGGTCCGGGCCATGCCAGCCGGTGGTTGAAACGCTGGGATGGAATTGATCCGGATCTGTTTGTGGAGTTGATCGACTTTCAGGAAACCCGCCGGTTCATCAAAAAAGTGCTGGCTACCCAAGCTCATTATCAGAGAGTCTGGGGCGATGACGGGTAACCACTGGAAATACCTGGTTTTCGCTTTCATGATCGGATGTTTCGGGGAGAGCAGCGCCAGCCAGGACCGGACCTCCACGCTGGTCTTCCCGACCTTTCAGCACACCTGGGGGATCCGCAAGGCTACTTCCACCCATCTGTTCCTTTTCGTCGGGCTGAGAACCCGGTTTGACGATCCCCAGGGTCTGGCGGCCGTGCGCCTGAGGTCCTGGGACGATCCCGGGACCCAGGACGATGACGATGAATTAGTCGTGTATGGCGTGAACTCCGGGCAGAACAACATCATCTGGAATACATCCATGACCAGTGTGGGCGTCTTCGGTGACGACCTGCTGCGGCAACCGGGCGGCATTGCCGCCGATGAGGACGGCCACGTCTGGGTGGCCGATACCGGGAATCATCGCGTGGTGCAGCTGTTTAATCCGGGAAAGGGACTCACCTGGCAGGGCACTATCGGGGTTCGGGGAACCGGGCCGGGCCAGTTCCGGTATCCCTCTGATCTAACGGTTGATTCACAGGGTCGTCTGTACGTCGCCGATAGAGGCAATTCCAGAATTCAAATCTTCGACATCGACGGACAGTTCCTGGGGTTGATCGCGGAGAATTTAGAGGAACCGGAGCGAATCGCCGTCATCGATGATGGCGAGGCCTGGTCGTATTATCACGACACCTTTCTGTTGGTCAGCGATCATGGCGGTCGCCGGCTGGTCCAGTTGTCCCCCCAGGGCAGCCTGCTGGCGGTCGCTGACGATCGGCAAACCACTTGTGAAAAGGCCTATTATGGGTACCCGGCGATTGATTATTACGGGAATGTATGGGTCACCGATAGGGACAATCACTGTATTCATAAGTTCGACCGGCACCTCAATTACATCGTCTCATTCGGCAGTCCTGGGGATGGCGATGGAGAATTCAGGTCTCCCCGTGGCCTGGCCATCTGGAGGCGCTTCGGGCAGGTGTTCGTGGCCGAGGAAAGCGGAGCCCAATACTACTGGATCGGCGTCGATCTGCTGGACGTCGGGATCGAACCGCAATCATCCGGCTTGGGTTTCATCATCCGTTTCTTTCTCACAGAACGGGCTTTTGTCACAATAGAGATCCTGGACCAGGGGGAACGCCTGGTGGGGGTGCTGGTCTCCGACCGGCAGCAATCGATCGGCCGTCACGAAATCCGCTGGGACGGCCTTCGTCCCGGAGGAGGATCTCTGCCATCGGGAGAGTGTACCGTGAGGATTACGGCGGAGCCGACCTATTCGTCCTATCACTATTTTAAAAAAACGGTGGATGTGGCCGTCAAACGCTGACGCTGCGATCGATCGGAAAGGGAGGGATGTCGAGATGGAGAAGTTATGGGCGCCCTGGAGAGCGCCCTATATCCTGGGACCAAAGGAGGAGGGCTGTCTGCTCTGTCGCATCGCGCAGCAGGAGCGAGACCGTGAGAATTTGGTCCTGCGGCGTGGCCGGCAGTGCTTCGTCATGTTGAACCTTTATCCTTATAACAGCGGGCACATCATGGTCGTGCCGAATCGTCATGAGAAAGACCTGGAGGGATTGAGTCAGGAAGAGATGGGAGAGATGCTGGACCTGGCTCGGAAAAGCATCACCACCCTGAAGAAGGCCATGAATCCCCAGGGATTCAACCTGGGGGTCAATCTGGGCGATGTGGCCGGCGCCGGAGTGGAACATCATCTCCATCTGCACGTGGTTCCACGCTGGAAGGGCGATACCAATTTCATGCCGGTTGCTGCCCAGACCAAGGTAATATCTCAGGCCCTTCTGGAGAGTTACGAAGCCCTTATGAAAACGTGGCCGCAGGACGATACGGTGGATCCGAAGATCTGACCGTTGGAGAACACCGGTCGGCCTGTCATTTAGACCCGCATTCAGTTAAGATACTCTCAGCAGCGCGGCCGCACCGGGGGGCAGGTGAGAGCCCCCGTCAAGCTCCGGAGAGTTCACTGGAGGCCGTATGGCTCGATCTCAAAAGAAACGGAACGTCGACAACGCCTTTGGAAAACCCGCGATCGTGTTGGGCATTTTCCTGCTGGCTCTGACCGTTCGGCTCATCTATCTGTGGCAGATACGATCCAGTCCATTCTTCGACATGCCGGTGGCCGATGCCGGCTGGCACGATAGCTGGGCCAGGTCCCTTCTGCAGCAGCACTGGACCTATGGCCAGGTTTTTTTCCGGGCTCCCCTGTACCCGTATTTTCTGGCCGCGGTTTACGCCCTTCTGGGGCAAGGCTATCTAATGGCCCGGGTGGCGCAGGCGGTGCTGGGCAGCCTCAGCTGTCTGTTGGTTTACGCTCTGGCCGGAAGACTGTTCAGCAGATCTGTGGCTCTGGCAGCCGGAGTGGCTGCCAGTCTCTATGGAATGTTGATCTTCTTCGATGCCGAGCTGCTGATCGTCGTCCTGATCGTCTTTCTCGATCTCATGATGCTGTGGCTTTTCATCGGCCGGGATGACCGCCCGGGCTGGATCCGACCCCTTTTGGCCGGATTGGTTCTGGGTCTCAGCATCACGGCTCGTCCGAATATCGTCCTGTTTTTGCCGGCGCTCTTTTTCTGGATCTGGTGGAAACGTGGCCGGCGGGATCGCTCCGCTCTGTTCCAAGAGATCGTTCTGATCTGCCTGATGATCGCAGTGGTCATTTTGCCGGTGGCCCTTCACAACCTGAGGGCCGGAGACGGCCGTGTTCTGATCTCTTCCCAGGGCGGCATCAATTTCTTTATCGGCAATGAGCGCCAGGCCGACGGGAAAACCTCGGCACCGCCGGGCGGCGTGGTCTATGAGGACTCACAAAGAGATAATGTCTGGGCGGCCTCCGAGCGTATCGCTCAGGGTGATCTGGGCAGGCGGTTGAAACCCTCGGAGGTATCCCGGTACTGGTATCTCCGATCCCTTCGGGAGATCGGTCAGGATCCGTTGCGGTGGGCGGGACTGATGTTTCAAAAGGTCTACTTCCTGTTCAATGGTCATGAGATTGAGAGCAATATCAGCGTGTACACCGCTCGAGAGTGGTCCTCGCTGCTGAGGATACTGGTCTGGAAGGGTCTGATCTCTTTCCCCTTCGGTGTCATGATGCCGCTGGCCCTGGTGGGACTGTGGCTGTCTCGGAAGCATTGGAAAAGACACCTGTTGCTATATCTGTTTCTGGTCTCCTATGGTTGCTCAGCGGTCCTGTTCTTCGTGAATGCCCGATTTCGCATGCCCCTGGTGCCCGTTTTGATTGTCTACGCCGCCTCGGCCGTGATCTGGTCGGTCGAGCAGATTCGGGCGCGCCGCTGGACTTCCCTGATTCTGCCGTCAGCGATCCTGGCCCTCACTTTCCTGGTGGTCAATACGCGGCTTTTTGGTGTGGATCATATCAACCTCGCCCGGGAGCAGTATCTCCAGGCAGTGGTTTATGAGCGAAAAGGTCTGCCTCAGAGAGCGGTCGAGCACTACCAGCGGTGCCTGAGCATCGATCCCTATACCGTTCAGGCTCGCTACAACCTGGCCAAGATCTACCGCCAGATGGGCTATATCGACGCCGCCATCCCCGAGTTTCAGCGAGTCCTGGCCCTGAAACCCGATTTCATCGAAGGGTACAACGGTCTGGGCATCGCTTATGCCCAGAGAGGTGAGTACCCGCAGGCTATCGAACAGTTCCGCAGAGCTCTATCGCTGCAGCCTGACCATGGATGGGCTCATCTGAACCTGGCCAACGTGTATTTTGAGATGGGAGCGGCCGACAGCGCCCTGGTGTGCTACCGTCGAGCTGGGCGGTTGCTGCCCGAGGTTGGCTATATCCGTGAGCAGATCGACCGGTTGAAAACAGGTCGAGAGCCGTAAGCCTCTGACAGGTGAATGGTTTTGCTAGAAAACCCCGGTCTTCGCGAACGAGACCCGCGGCGGAAATCTCCTGCGGGTCTTTTCAGCAGGTGTCCCTGCGGAATTTTTCAGCAGGCGTCCCTGGGTTCGGCGACCGGATCGAATGCCCTACGGTCAGGGACCCCCGTCCAGAGGGGAAGGGCAGTCTCGGCGAGGCCGGATGAAAAAAGCGGCTCCGGGGAATTCTTCCCCGAAGCCGCTTTTTTCATAGCATTCGGCTGCTGAGTGATTTTCTTTAGGATGAAGTTTCCTTCGGCGAATCGTCCAGCCCGTTGACCAGCTTGGTCAGCCGGGATTTATGCCGGGCAACCGTTCGCCGATGAAGAACGCCCTTGGAAGCGGCCCGGTCGAAGATAGCACCGGCCTCTCGCAGGCGGACGATCGCTTCGTCCTTGTTCTCTGTCTGGCGAACCCGTTTTTCGGCCTTTCTGACCGTTGATTTCATCATTCGATTGCGCAGGCGTCTTTTGTTGTTTTGCCGGGCGCGTTTGATGGTCGATAGATGAACAGCCATGGTAACCTCCTGGAATATTATTTCCCTCTAATATATCGATGAAAAATAAACTTGTCAATCAGAAAATCGATCACATCATTTTTCTTGACACCTTCGAACTGCCGTGCTATTTTAGCTCGTACACGGGGATTCGCCGGTTCCTCCCGGCCCTGGGACGCCGGGTCCCTATGGTCTGCGCTCCCACGACCTGATCTCAGGCATTGGTGATCCGGGATGATCCTTCGGAGCAAACTGGAACAGATACCATCCCGCCCGGGCGTCTATCTATTGAAGGGCGCGGATGGAAGGATCCTCTACATCGGCAAGGCCAAGGTCCTTAAAAACCGGCTGCGCAGCTATCTCGTTGAAGATCAAGCCCATCCCAGGCTACGGGCGTTAGTCCGGCAGGTCACCGAGGTGGACACGGTGGTCACCGATACCGAGGTAGAGGCTCTCATCCTGGAAGCCAACCTGATCCGCCTCCATCGCCCTCGGTATAATGTCAACCTCAAGGACGACAAGCGTTATCCCTTTATTAAAGTAACTCTGGCGGAACCATTTCCGCGACTCCTGGTGGTTCGGCGCCGAAAGGAGGATGGTTCCAGGTATTTCGGGCCGTATACGAATACCAGAGCCATGCGGGCGACGATCAGGACCCTGCGAAAGATCTTTCCCATTCGGGCCTGCTCGCATACCTTGCCCGGCCGCCGACCCGTGTCGCTGTGCCTGGATTACCATATCAAGCGCTGTCTCGGACCCTGCCAGGAGAAAATCAGCCAGCGGGACTATCGGCAGATGATCGCCGGCGTCTGCCTGTTCCTCTCCGGTGCAAAAGCCCATTTGGATCGACTGTTGCGCAAGGAAATGGAGGCTGCGGCCGAGAAAGAGAATTTCGAGCTGGCCGCTCAGCTGAGAGATCAGCTGTTCGCTCTCCAGGTGGTGATGCGTAAGCAGAAAGTGGCTTCCGCAGATGGAGCCGATCGCGATGTGCTGGCCTTCTCCCACCAGGGCTCCCATGCCTGCGGCGTGATCCTGCAGGTTCGGGAGGGCGCCATCATCTCACGACAGCATTTT
>CAZOYL010000012.1:0-23196 GCA_964584035.1 uncultured Gemmatimonadota bacterium
GGCCTTCACCGGCAACACCCGCTCGGGCATCTATTATGTCGGCAACATGTCCGGGCTGTCCCTGGGCCTCGATCAGGCGTGGTGGAACAGCCTGTTCACCTATAACAAGTACCGCGTCGGGCAGACCCTGGCCGATTCCCGCAACCGCAACTACCCCGACAGCGAGACCCTGCAGTATCTCCACTGGGGCCTGGTCCTGTTAGGCGACCCGGAGATGCCCATCTGGACCGACGATCCGGCCGTCCCGGCGGTGACCCATCCGACCCTGTATACCACCGGATCCCCGGAATTCCCGGTGCATGTCGAGGCCGGCGGTCAGGATGTGGACGGCGCCCTGGTGTGCCTGTGGAAAGGTGATGAAATCTACATGAGAGATCTGACCGATGTCGACGGCGATGTCACCTTTCACCCTTTCCCGGCGACCGTGGGGACCCTGTGGGTCACCGTGACGCATCAGAACATGCTGCCCTATGAGGGCTCGGCCGAGATCATCCTGTTCTCCCCGCCGGATCCGGTCTGGACCGGCCAGGCCGATCAGGCCTATGCCATGTATGGCTGGTCCCTGGACGGCATCGGCGACGTCAACGGCGACGGATATGGCGATGTGGCCGTGGGGGATCCGCTCTATTCGGACGGGCAGGATTACGAGGGCGTGGTCTTCGTCTATCACGGCGATGCCGCCGGATTGCCGGCCGGCCCCTCCTGGACCGGTCAGCTCGATTCCGCCTACGCCTATCTGGGCGGCTCGATCGCCTGGGCCGGGGACGTCGATGGCGATGGCTACAGCGATCTGGTTGTGGGCGCCGAGGGTTACAGCAATGGCCAGACCGAGGAGGGCGCCGCCCTGCTCTACCTGGGCGGCAGCTCGGGATTGGCCGCGACGCCCGCCTGGACGGTCGAGAGCGATCATGCCGGGGCGCACCTCGGCTTCAGCGTCTCATCGGCCGGGGACGTCGATGGCGACGGCTACAGCGACCTGATCGTCGGATCTCCCTACTATGATGTCTCCGGTCGGGACGAGGGCCGGGCCGGCGTCTATCTTGGCGGACCAGCGGGGCCGTCGATCACGGCCGATTGGTCCTCACTGGGCGATCGCAACGATGCCTACTTCGGCTCCAGCGTGGCCTCGGCCGGCGACGTCAACGGCGACGGCTACAGCGACGTGATCGTCGGAGCCAGTTCTTACACCGACCTGGAGCCGCTGGAGGGAGCCGCCTTCCTCTTTCACGGCGGCCCCTCCGGCCTTCCGGGAACGCCCGACTGGTCAGCCGTCGGCGGCGAGGACTACGCCAATTTCGGCTCCAGCGTGGCCTCGGCCGGCGACGTCAACGGCGACGGCTACAGCGACGTGATCATCGGGGCGCCGGGTTATACCGACGCTTTCGATGGTGAGGGCCGCGTCTTTCTCTATCTGGGAACGGCGTCAGGCCTGCCCTCTTCACCCGACGTGGTCCTGGACGGCGAGCAGGACGGCGCCGAGTTCGGCTACAGCGTCTCCGGCGCCGGGGACGTCAACGGGGATGGATTCGCCGATGTGGTCATCGGGGCCGAATCATACACCGACGGGCAGGAATATGAAGGCTGCGTGATGCTCTATTTAGGCAGCGCCAACGCGCCCTACCTGGTGCCCGCCTGGCGGGCTCAGCGGGATCAGGCCGGCGCCTATTTCGGCAACTCCGTCGCCGGCGCCGGGGACGTGGACGGCGACGGCTACGACGACATCCTGGCCGGAGCCTGGATGTATGACGGCGGCCAGACGGACGAGGGCCAGGCCTATCTGTTTGCCGGAGACCAGGGCGCCGGGCTGCCCTTCCGGCCGCGGCAGGTTCGGGCCGACGGATCCGCTCTGGTCGGTCCGCTGGGATCCTCCGGCTCCGAAACCCAGGTCCGCCTGCGGGCCACCGGGTGGTATCCCGACGGCAGCGAGTATGTCAAGCTGCAGTGGGAGCTCAAGGCCCTAGGCAGCAATTTCGACGGCCTGGGCCTGGAGGAGAGCGCAGGCTGGTCGCTGGCCGATTCCGCCGCCGGCGTGGAGCTGGACGAAACGGTCGGCGGCCTGGCCGGGAACACCGCCTATCACTGGCGGAGCAGGATCCTTTACCAGGAGGGCAATCCGCTCGGTCTGGACCACAGCGGGTGGCTCTCGCCGGCTCACAACGGCTGGAACGAGGCCGATTTTCGGACCTCCGGCAACGGCGGGGGTCCGCCCGTCGCGGTCGACGATCTGCAGATCACCCTGATCAACGGGGCCAAATCCTCCGCCGGGGATGTCCGGCTGACCTGGAGCGAGCCTTTTTCCGAGGCCGGGCTGTCCTATTACGTCATCTACCGCAGCTCGGTTCCGGCCGACACGGGGGATTCCCTAACGGCTACCTCCCTGACCGAGTTTACCGACAGCGGCGTGGTCGGCGATCCGGCCGAGCATCATTACTACTCCATCATGGCGGTCGATGTGCAGGGGAAGCAGTCGGCGATCAGCAACCAGGTGGGGGAGTTCGACATCGAGCTGATAGTGGAGTGAGGATAAGGGATGATACGGGCCGTGTTCGGGAAGGACGAGCAGGCAGCAAGCAGTAGGCCGTGAGCGGTGGGGCGTGGTTGGGTCAATTTGAAGTTAGAAAAAAGGGGGTCGAAATCGACCACCTTTTCTACATCCTATGTTGGTATCGTTATTCCACGTACGGCTCCAGCAGTTTTTTCCGGCAGGCATGGCGCAGCTTTTCCAGGGCCTGCTTCTTGATCTGCCGGACGCGCTCGCGGGACAGGCCGAAGTGCTTGCCGATCTGCTTCAGGGTTTGCGGCTTCTTGCCGCCCAGGCCGTAGTACATGCGGATGACCTCGGCCTGACGGGCTGACAGCGTGGTGATGGCCCGCTCCATCTGCCGGGCCAGATCGCCGCTCATGACGTTTTCGTCGGGCGAGGGATCCTTCTCGTTGGGCAGCGTGTTGAGCAGGCTGAGACCATTGCCGTCGTTGGGTGAGCCGTTCAGAGACAGATGGCGTCCGAAGGCGTTGAATAGCTGCGAGGCCTCGGCCTCTCCCAGTTTGAGCTGCTCGGCGATCTCCGAGGTCTGGGGCGAGCGGTGGGTGTCGCGGATGTATTCCTCGATGGCCTGGCTCATCTTCTGCAGCTCGGCGATCTTGTTCAGCGGCAGCCTGACGATGCGCGACTGCTTGGCCAGAGCGGCCAGGATGGACTGCCGGATCCACCAGACGGCGTAGGAGATGAACCGGAATCCCTTGGTCTGGTCGAACCGCTTGGCCGCCTCGATCAATCCGATGTTGCCCTCGGAGATGAGATCGGCCAGAGGAACGCCCTGGTTCTGGTAGTGCCTGGCCACGCTGATGACGAAACGCAGATTGGCGCAGACCAATGTGTTGAGCGCATCCTGATCGCCTTTTTTGATGCGGCGAGCCAGGTCCGCCTCTTCGTTATTGGTCAACAGGCGCGGCTTGCCCACTTCCTGAAGATATCGTTGTAGACTCTGGTTGGCCCCCTGAAGCGGTATCTTGGATGACAAAATCATTCGGCTCCCTCCCAAAGATGATTCAGTGTGCTTCCCATATCTTTAGACGCCTGGTGGGGATAAAAAGTTCCATCAATAATGTCCCGGACGTCCAAGGATGGTTTTCTGAAGAGCGAAAAATGCAGACTGATTTAAAAAATGCCGAGTCCGCGAAACGTCCCTGGACCCGGCTGGTCGAAATACATACACATGACGGACCGCAAAGGGATGCTTGGCCGATGGAAGATCTTACTTCGCGATGTTGGAAACAGATCCCTTAGCAGTTATGAATATACGATATCCCTTTGTGGACTGTGATAACGATCTGTCTGTTCCCTCAATTACCAATTATATCACAACAGAGGTATCTTGTCAACAATTATTTTCCTGAAAGCGATATTTTTTCACACACGGCCCAGACGAAGCCCCCTTGAAACCTCGACTGATTTCTCTTCCTCTGAGGCAACTTCCTGTATTACAGTGTGTTTTCCATGAGGGAAAATAAGGGGAGTGCCCCTGGATCACAGCAGGATCATCCGGGCATCGATCACCCCGGGGGTCTTTTCGATGGTCTTGACGATATCCCCCGGCGGTGTGTCGTCCAGATTCAGGACCAGCATGGCCCGATGACCTTTCGCGCTGTTGCCCACCTCGATGCGATGGATGTTGACCCGGGCCTGCCCCAGGATGGTTCCGATCTGACCGATGACGCCGGGCTGGCGGGTATGAGCGGCGTCATGCCAGGTGATCAGAATGGGGCCTCGGGGGACGATGTCCAGCTTGAAATCGTCGATGCCGATGATCCGGCTGTCGTTCCGGCCGAATACCGTGCCCGCGATGCGGTGTCCTGACGCTTTCAGCGACAGGGAATTGACGTAATCCTCGATTTCCTCGACCTTGCTCTCCTTGATGCGGATGCCGCGCTGTGAGGCTATGGCTCCGGCATTGACCATGTTCACGTGGCCTTCCAGAATGGGGCTGAGCAGTCCCTGGAGGATGGCGGCCCGCACCAGGTCGGTGTTGTACCGGGAGATCTCTCCGCCGTATTCCATCTCCAGCTCGTCGATCTGAGGCCTGAACAGCTGGGTGAAGAGATGCCCCATGCTCCCGGCCAGGGCCAGGAAGGGCTTGATGAAGGTCTGCAGCCGGGGATCGGTGGAGGGAAAGTTGAGCGGGTATTGGACCAGGTCGCCGCGGAGCGCCCGGATGACCTCTTCGGCGATGTCCCGCCCGACGCGTTCCAGGGCTTCCCGTGTGGATCCGCCCAGATGGGGTGTGCAGATGACGGTGTCCATCCGGCATAACTTGTTGTCCTGTGAGGGTTCATTGTCGAAAACGTCCAGCCCGGCGCCGGCCGCACGGCCGTTTTTCAGGGCCTGGTAGAGAGCTTTCTCGTCGACGATGCCGCCCCGGGCGCAGTTGATGATCCGGACCCCCGGCGGCATCAGCCCGAACTCCCGCTTTCCCACCATGCCATAGGTCTCATCGGTCTTGGGCGTGTGCACCGTGATGATATCGGCCCGGCGGCAGAGATCGTCGAGACTGTCCATTCGTTCGGTCCCGAATCGCCCGAACCGCTCCGGGGAGATGTACGGATCATAGGCGATGACCGACATGCCCAGCCCCTGGGCGATGCCGGCTACCACGGAGCCGATCCTTCCCAGCCCGATGATACCCAGGCATTTTCCGTGAGCCTCCTGTCCCCGAAGGCCCTTCCGAGCCCACTTTCCGTCTCGTAACATGTTGTTAGCCAGTGGAATATTCCGAAGCAAGGACATCATCAGGGCGATTGTGTGTTCGGCAGCCGAGAGGGTATTGCTCTCCGGGGCATTGACCACCAGAATGCCCAGCCGGGTGGCCGCCTCCAGATCGATATTGTCGACCCCCGTGCCGGCCCGGCCGGCCACCTTTAATCGGGCGGCCTTTTCCAGAACCTGACGGTCCAGCCGGGTCCCGGAACGCACGATGATGCCGTCGTAATCGGCCACACAGGCCAGCAGCTCCCCGGTGGAGAGATGCTCCCGGACATCGACCGACAGCTCTTCGCTCAGCCGGGCCAGACCCGACGGCGAGATGGCTTCCGTGACCAGAACTTTCATCAACATGCTCCCGCTGTTAATCGAACATTACCTTCCGGGCCGCCAGCAGGCCGGCCCCGGGTTCGATCTCGTCTCCCATGACCCCGAGCCCTCTCTCCAGCGCCGAGATGGCCACGATCAGATCGAGCTCGTCGGCGTAGCCCATGTGAGCCAGCCGGAGGATCTTGCCCCGCAGATGGGCCTGTCCGCCGGCCATCATGACGCCCGTTTCTTCGAAGATGCGGCGCTGCAGGTCGATGCCGTCCATTTCCGGGGGGACTTTGACAGCCGTCAGACCATTGGCCGGCCGCTCGGCGAACAGATTCAATCCCATGGCCTCCATGGCGGTCCGGCAGATTCTGGCCAGCCGGGCATGCCGGGCCAGAACCTGTTCCAATCCCTCCCGGCGAATCAGCTCCAGGGCCGCCCGGAGGCCGTACAGGACGGTGATGCCCGGAGTGTAAGGGGTCTGATCCTTCTCGCAGAATTGCCCCATGGTGGTGAAATCCCAGTAGAACTTCGGCAGGGAGGAGGCCCTGACACGCTCTCTGGCGGCCTCGCTGAGGCTGACGAAGGAGATCCCCGGGGGGCACATGAGACCTTTCTGGGTGGCCGAGGTGACCACGTCCACAGACCAGCCGTCGGTCTGCAGCTGCTCGACACACAGGCCGCTGACGGCGTCGACCACCAGCAGGGCCGGGTGAGGCGCCACCGCCTCGGCCAGCGCCTTGAGGTCGTGGGTCACACCGGTGGAGGTCTCGCACAGGGTGGCGTAGACTGCCGTGATGGCTGCGTTCTTCTTGAGTTGGTCGGCCACCTGCTGCGGATCGACCGTCCGGCCCCATTCGACGTCCATCGGGATGATCTTGAGGCCGAAGGCCTGGCAGATCCTGGCCCAGCGATCCCCGAAATTTCCACCCCGGATGACCAGCACCGTATCTCCGGCGCTGTGCAGATTGGCCACGGAGGCCTCCATGGCCCCGGTTCCGGAGCTGGTCATGATCAGGATCTCGTTCTCGGTCTGCATCGCGTAGCGCAGGCCGCGGCGGACCTCCGCGTACAGCTCGGCGCAGTCGGGCCAGCGGTGATGGATCATGGGCTGGGCCAGGGCGTTGAGGACCTCCGGGGGCAGAGGCGTAGGCCCCGGAGTGTACAGCCGTTTTTTCAATTTCGATCTCCTTTGAAGGGTTTATGCAAAACACATGCCCATCGGGCGTTTAGGATGATATTCGGGATCCGATCCAGCGCCAGATCGGATCCCGGCCCTGGTGGGTTTTGGCCGAGAACATGATCAGGCGCTGGTCATCCACATTCAGGATCTGCCGGGCTTTCAAAAAATAGGCCATGGCTTTTCCCCGGGCCAGCTTGTCGGCCTTGGTCAGCACGATGAGGGCGGGGATGTCGTGAAAATCGAGCCATTCTAAAAGCTCCCGATCGCCCTTCATGGGCTCGTGGCGGATATCGATCAGCTGCACGACGCCGCGCAGGCAGGGACGATCCAGGAGGTACGGCTCCACCAACGTCTGCCATCCATGCCGCTGCTCCTTCGAGACCCTGGCATAGCCATACCCCGGCAGGTCGACGAAGTGGAAGGCCCGGTTGATCAGAAAAAAGTTGAGCATTCTGGTCTTTCCGGGTGTCGAGCTGGTTTTCGCCAGCCGGTGCCGTCCCAGCAGGCTATTGATCAGGGAGGATTTTCCGACGTTGGAGCGTCCGGCGAAGGCAATTTCAGGGAAGCTGTTTTTGGGAAGGGAGTTCAGGGAGGTGAAGCTGGCCAGATATTCACAGGCGGTGACTTTGAACATGGCGGGCGCTCATCATCGGGGAGTCCGGAAAAAGGCCCGGCCTTTTATCGGCGGCTGATATCGCAGGCCGGGCAGGGCGAATCATTCGGTTTATCGGTCGGTCTCGTCGCCGGCGGGCGTAAGGGCATACTCCAAAACCTGATCCATGTTCTCCACCAGCTTAATGGACAGTCCTCGCCGGGCCTCCGGCGGGAGCTCCTTGACGTCCTTGTCGTTTTTGCTGGGCAGCAGCACGGTCTTGATGCCGGCCCGCTGGGCGGCGATGACCTTCTCGTTGAGACCGCCTACGGGCAACACCCGGCCTCGTAGAGTCAGTTCCCCGGTCATGGCCACATCGTGACGCACCGGCCGGCCGGTGAGTGCCGAGATTAAGGCGGTGGCGATGGTGATGCCCGCGGAGGGACCGTCCTTGGGAATGGCGCCCTCGGGGAGATGGATGTGAATGTCGAATTTGCGGTAGAAATCCGGTTTCAGACCCAGCATCTTGGCCCGGGAGCGAGCATAGCTGTGCGCGGCCTCCCCGGATTCCTTCATCACATCGCCTAATTTCCCGGTCAGGATCAGATTGCCCTTGCCTCGCAGGAGCATGACCTCTACGGAGAGGATCTCTCCGCCCGCTTCCGTCCAGGCCAGGCCGGTGGCGCTTCCCACCGCATCCTGGCATTCGGCCTCCGACTCATGGAAGCGGGGGGCTCCCAGATGCGTGGACAGGCGATTGCGGCTGATCTTGACGTGACCCAGGGCTTTCCTGCTGCCGGCCCGTTTTTTCACGATCTGCTTGGCCACCTTACGGCAGATGGTGGCGATCTGACGCTCCAGATTTCTTACCCCGGCCTCTCGCGTGTACAGCCCGATGATGTCGGACAGGGCTCCCTCGGTGAAACTGACCTGTTTTTCGGTCAGGCCGTTAAGCATCAATTGCTTTGGGATCAGAAATCCCCTGGCGATGTTGCGTTTCTCGAACTCCAGATATCCCGGGAGCCTGATGATCTCCATGCGGTCCTGCAGCGGCAGGGGAATGGACGGCAGAGTATTGGCCGTGGTGATGAAGAAAACCTCGGAGAGATCGAACTCCACTTCCAGGTAGTGATCGTTGAAGGTGTTGTTTTGCTCGGGGTCCAGGACCTCCAGCAGGGCCGCGGAGGGATCGCCCCGGAAATCGACGCTCATCTTGTCCACTTCATCAAGCAGGAACAGCGGGTTCTTGCTGTGGGCTTTTTTTACGCTCTGGATGATCTTGCCCGGCATGGACCCGATATAGGTTCGCCGGTGGCCCCGGATCTCGGCCTCATCCCGGACTCCGCCCAGGGACATGCGGACGAAGTTTCTTCCCAGCGCCCGGGCGACCGATTTGCCCAGAGAGGTTTTTCCCACCCCCGGAGGACCGACGAAGCACAGAATGGGACCGCGGACATGTTTGGACAGCTTCATCACCGCCAGATGTTCGATGATCCGCTCCTTGGCCTTCTTCAGGCCGTAGTGGTCCTCTTCCAGGATTCGTTCGGCCTCCTCGATATCCAGTTTGTCTTTTGTCCGCTGTTTCCACGGCAGGGCCAGAAGCCAGTCGAGATAGTTACGCACCACCGTTGACTCCGGCGAGGTGGGGTGCATTTTTTTTAATTTATTGAGCTCCGAGAAAGACTTCTCCCTGGCCTCCGGCGACATCCCGGCTTTGCGGATCCTGGCGGCATACTCGGCCGTCTCGAGCGTATCCTCCTCCTCCGCCTCTCCCAGCTCGGCTTTGATGGCTTTCATCTGCTGCTGCAGGTAGAACTCCTTCTGGCCTTTCTCCAGCTGGCCGCGGACATGACCGTCGATCCGTTCCTCGATCTCCAGGATCTGCTTTTCGGTGGCCAGGATCTTGTTGATCTCGATCAGCCGGCTTTTCAATTCAGTGGCCTGAAGGATTCGTTGTTTGACCTCAGGGCTCTGGATGATATGGGCTGAAAGGGTGTCGGCCAGCCGATAGGGGTTCTGGATGTTGGCGATCGACAGCAGAACCTCATCGGGTATGCGCCGGTTGAGCTTGACGTACTCGGTGAACTGCGTCAGAACGCTCCGTGTGATGGCCTGTATTTCCAGATTTCCTTTCAGCTCCTTCTCCTCCAGGGGAGAGATTTTCGCCTTGAGAAAGCTTTTGCCGCCGACGAAACGCTTGATCTTCGCCCGGGTCATTCCCTCGATGAGAATCTTGATGGTCTCGTTGGGAAGACGAAGGATCTGAATCACCCGGGCCACGATGCCCATGCGGTACAAGTCATCCTTGGTGGGGACTTCGACGCCGGGATCCTTCTGGGTGCACAGCAGGATCTGGCGATCCAGCATCATAGCTTCCTGCAGAGCGGTGATGGAGATCTGGCGGCCCACCATGAGGGGAAAGATCATGTAAGGGAAAATGACCACGTCCCGCAGCGGCAGGATGGGGAGCGTTTCGTGAAGCTCCAGATGTTCGCCTTCTCGTTTGATGGAGACCATGATCTCGTTTGACTCCCGTGATGATGTCAGGCCCGCTTTTTCTTTTCCGAAGCGACGGAGTAGACCGGTTCGGCGCCGGCCGTGACCACCTCTTCGGTGATCAGGCACTCGATGATATCGGATCGAGACGGCAGGTGGTACATGATGTCCAGCATGACCGATTCCATGGCGCTGCGCAGCCCCCGGGCGCCGGTCTTGCGCTCTTTGGCGATCCGTACCACCGCCTGGAACGCTTCCGGGGAAAAGGTCAGCTTGACGTCCTCCATCTCGAAGTATTTCTGGTATTGCTTGGTGATGGCATTTTTCGGTTTGACCAGGATGTCCATCAGCGCGCTCTCGTCAAGTTCATCCAGGGTGGCGATGACCGGAATGCGTCCGATGATCTCGGGGATGAAACCGTATTTCAACAGGTCTTCCGTGCGCACCTGAGACAGGATTTCGCCGATCCCCTTATCTCCCCGGCTCGAGCTGGGCGCCCCGAAGCCAACTACTTTGCGGTGAAGGCGGCGGGCGATGATGTTTTCCAGGCCGTCGAAGGTGCCCCCGCAGATGAACAGGATATTCTTGGTGTTGACCTGCAGCAGAAACTGCTCGGGGTGCTTTCGTCCGCCCTTGGGCGGAACATGGGCCACCGTGCCCTCCAGGATTTTCAGCAATGCCTGCTGAACGCCCTCTCCGGAAACGTCCCGGGTGATGGAGGGATTGGCCTCCTTGCGGGCGATTTTGTCGAGCTCGTCAATGTAGACGATGCCCTGTTCGGCCCGGGCAATGTCGTAATCGGCGGCCTGAATGAGCCGCACCAGGATGTTCTCGACGTCCTCGCCGACGTACCCGGCCTCGGTCAGCACGGTGGCGTCGGCGATCGAAAATGGCACGTGCAGGTAACGGGCCAGGGTCTGAGCCAGCAGCGTCTTGCCGACCCCGGTGGGGCCGATCATCAGGATGTTGCTTTTTTCCAGATCTACATCGTCTGATTCGGGCTGATACTGGATGCGCTTATAATGATTATACACGGCCACAGCCAGTGTTTTCTTGGCCCGATCCTGCCCGATGACATACTCGTCCAGATAAGCCCGGATCTCCTCCGGAATGGGCAGCGGCATTTTGGCGTGCTCGGCCCGGGCCTCGGTCTGGAGTAATTGTCCGCAGATGTGTACGCACTCCTGGCAGATGTTGACGGAATGTCCGGTGATCAACCGGCCCGCCTCCGCTTTCGATTTGCCGCAAAAGGAGCACTTCTGTTCCTGGATTTTTTCTGTCGTCATCCTGTCACCGCATTCTAAAAAGGAAAAGGGCCATTGTGTCGTTTGACAACAGGGCCCCGAATCTACGAGGTTGTTTATCGCTGTCACTGTTTTTTAACGATGACCTCATCGATGAGGCCGTACTTCTTCGCCTCTCCGGCGGACATGAAGTAGTTTCGATCGGTGTCTTTTTCGATCTTTTTCAATGGCTGACCGCTGTGCTCGGCAAGAATGCTGTTCATCCTGCTGCGGAGAATGAGGAGCTCTTTGGCGTGAATTTCGATATCCGCGGCCTGTCCCTGAACGCCGCCCCAGGGCTGGTGAATCATGATCCGGGAATGGGGCAGAGCGGAGCGCTTTCCTTTTGTTCCTGCGCAGAGCAGCAGCGCGCCCATGCTGGCGGCCTGTCCCATGCAGATGGTGGCCACGTCGGAGCGGATATATTGAATGGTATCGTAGATGGCCAGCCCCGACGAGACATGCCCGCCCGGGCTGTTGATGTAGAGAAAAATATCCTTTTCCGGGTCCTCGGCCTCCAGAAACAGCATCTGAGCGATGACCAGATTGGCCACGCTGTCATCGATCACGTGACCGATAAAGATGATGCGGTCCTTCAGCAGCCGGGAGAAGATATCGTAAGCCCGCTCTCCTCGCGCGCTCTGTTCGACCACGATGGGAATCAGATTCATGGGGTACCCCCGGGCAGCAGATGGATTTCTATTTTGCGCTGACAGATGGGTTCGACCGGTCATCCGCCCTGCCGGCTTGATTCTCTTTCTCCGGAACGGTGATGACATTCGATTCGGCGATCAGGAAATTCAACAGCTTCTCTTCCAGGATGTTGCGCCGGAGCCGGTTCAACTGATCCGATCGGGTCAGGTGAGCGGATAACTCCTTTGGATCGAGGTTCCGCGATGCGGCCATGGCCGTCACTCTGTCCTCCAGTTCCTGGTCGCTGACCTCGATCTTCTCCTGTTTTTCGATCTCGTCCAGGATGAACCAGCGTTTGACGGCCCGGACGGCCAGCGGCTGGTAGGAGCGCCTGAGCTGATCTCGATCTTCGTCTTTCCCTTCACCGGGATGGAGGTCGGAGATGAGAGACTCGACATATCCGGCCACCATGGATTCCGGCACCTCGAAGGGATTCTTCTCGATGATCTGCTCGATGATTGCCTCCTGAGCTTCCCGCGCGGCCTTCTGTTCCTCCTGGTCCTGGAGACTCTTTCGCACGCCCTCTTCGAGCTCCTTTATGCTCTTATAGTCGCCCATCGAGCGGGCGAATTCGTCGTCCAGTGCGGGGAGTGTCTTTTTAGTGATCTCCTTGACCTTGAGAAGGTAAGAGATCGTCTGGCCGGCCAGCTCTTTGGTGGGATGATCCGCCGGATAGGTTACCGTGACCCGCCTTTGATCGCCCACATTGGCGCCCACCAGGGCTTGCCGGTATTCCTTGATGATGTGCGGAGCGCTCAGATCGATGGGTATGTCCTTGGTCTGGTGCCCGACGATGGGAATTCCGCCCTGATCCACCCTCCAGGAATCCACCAGAAGGATATCCGTTTCCCCGGCGCTCTCTTTCGACGGCTCGACGGTGGCGTGTCGCTCCTGGAGCGCCCGCAGGCTCCGTTCGATGTCCTCTTCGGCGATATGGATCTCCCGTTTCTCGACCGGAAAACCGGTATAACGGTTCAGCTTGATGTCCGGCCTGATCTCGACGGTGGCTTTGAAGGTGAGAGGTTCATCGGGCGCGAAGTGGACCTCGTCGATGACCGGCTGGGCAACGGGATCGATCTTTTCCTGGCGCAGGGCCTGTTCCCATGCCTGGGGAATGAGCTCCTCCAGGACGGATTGCTCCACCGCACCGGCGTACCGCGCCTTGAGGATCGAGAGAGGCGCTTTGCCCTTACGGAATCCGGGGATGACGGCTCGTTTGCGATATTCCCCGTAGGCCGACTGGAGCTGATCGTTAACCCTCTGAGCCGGCACCTCTATCTCCAGAACTCTTTGCCAGGTTTTTGGTTCTTTGGTTGTGACCTTCAATTTGCGCCTCGCTTGAAAACCCGCTGGTTGCTGTCCGGGGTGAAATTCACCGTGCCATGCTGTCCGAATCGAACCCGACAGAGTGCGAGAGGGGGGACTCGAACCCCCACAGGTTGCCCCACTGGATCCTAAATCCAGCGCGTCTGCCAGTTCCGCCACTCTCGCCGGGATCCCTCGGGGAAGGACACACGAAAGGGGTCACGAGCGGCTGACCTGCGGCCGCCAGCCGGTTGACCATACGGATATAACTAATTTAATTGGCGGTCCGAGGGAAGTCAAGGGTTAAAGGGGAATTGGTCGATCAGCCGAAAAACATGAGGACGGCGCCGGAGAAGGCCAGGACGATGGCCGTGGTCCGCCGCGCGGTGATGGGCTCATGAAGCAGGAGCGCGGCGAAGATGAACACGAAAATGGTGCTGGTTTGATTCAGAGCCGCCGCAATGGAGGCCTGGGTGAATTTCATCCCGGCCAGCCAGATCAGCATGGCCAGATAGGTTCCCACGAAAGCCCCGCCGATCATGTAGCCCCTTCCCTGCTTGCCCGACAGGGTGGCCAGGCTGCGCCGGCCGGCGGGGAACAGGGCGGCGATCAGCAGCAAGCCTGCCAGGCCGCCGAACAGGCGTATCTGCAGGGTCCAGAGCAGCGGGGAACGATTTAACAGCGGCTTGATCATGACGATGCCGACGGCCGTGGCGGCCGTGGACAGCACCCCCCACAGTATGCCCCACAGGAGGTCGCCGCGGGCAATGTTCTCTGTGCGGTGAAATCGGGAAGTCAGCAGCACCGCCGAGAGGATGATCAGCGCTCCGATACCCTGAAAAAGCGACAGTCTCTCCCCCAGCCAGAGCATCGACAGGCCGATGATGAAGGGGCTGTAAAGGCAGACCACGATGGCCGATATCCCGGCGCCCATGCGGTTGAGACTTTTAAAGAAGAAGGTGTCCCCGAAGCCGATGCCCAGCACGCCGCTGAGCATTACCAGGAGATAGTCCTCCAGGGGCACCGGACGGATCAGCCGCTCGCCCAGCAGCCACATGGTGGGCAGGAAGAGGGCGGCGGCCAACACGTTTTTGAAGATGTTCAGTCCCAGAGGATGGTAGGTTTCGCCGCTTTTCTTGAACAGGATAACGGCCAGGGCCCATATCACGGCCGTCAACAGCGCCAGCGTCTGTCCGAAGTAGGGGAAGGTCTCAGCCAATAGTATCGTTCCTTAATAGCGTTCATCGTGCCGGGCTTTCCGGTTTTCTCACGGCACGGGTTTATTTTAAAAGAACCATCTTCCGGGTCTCCTGGTGATGGCCCGCCGTCAGCCGGCACAGATAGATGCCGCTGGCCAGGTCCTCGGCCCGGAAGATCACCCGGTGCCGGCCGGCTTCCATGGGGCCGTCCAGCAATGTTTTGACATGCTGCCCCAGGGTGTTGAACACCGCCAGGCTGACCCGTTCCGACCGGCCGAGATAAAAACAGATCTGCGTGGCCGGATTGAAGGGATTGGGAAAATTCTGCTCCAGGCCGAACTCCTCCGGCATCGTCGAGGACGATCCCCGGGGGATACCGGTGGCGATGAAGCTGGCCGTGAAATCGTCCAAAAAAACGGTCCCGGAGTCCTTGGCGGCCTCATCGGTCTCCGCCAGATAGATTCTTTTCCAGGTGATGGGGAAGGTCAGGACCGCGGAAGGGTTTCCCCAGTGAACGATGGCCTCATCCAGGGGCACTTCCAGATACTGCCAGGTCTCGATCCAGTCGATGCCCGGGCTGGCGGTGGTGAAGTCGACCAGGAACTTTTCCTCATCGTCATCCTCGAATTCCCCCCGGAGCCAATGTCCTTTTCCGTCTCCGTGCACATGGATGCCGATGGCATCGGGCGTCCCGGAGATGGGGATGGAGCAATTGAGATACAGAGCGCTGGTCCCGCCTGTCTGGAGGCTGTAATGGAGCCGGCCGGAGGCCGGCGGGGAGACGGTCGTCGAGCTGTCAAGGGATAGGCCGCATTCCGAGAGTTCCACTCGCGTTCCCGAGAGGCTCCAGGCGGACAGATCGCTGAAATCGTCCACGATCACATCGGTGGGGGTGCCCACCGAGACGGCCGTGCTGCCGGCCACCGATCGGTATTCGGCCAGGATCGTTCCGTCTCCCGGCTGAGTGGCCGTGAACATTCCGCCGGAGCTGATCGTGCCCATGTCGCCGATCACCGACCAGGCATAGTCATCCGTAGCCAGCTCGATGACGTTCTGGTAGGCGTCCCGGGCCAGCGGCGTGATGGCCTGCTGTTCGCCCACCTCCAGGATGATGGGGCTGGGCTGCAGCTCGATCGAGGCGATATCGGTGATATATACCCGCGCCGTATCCCGGACCGCCCCGTGATGTGCGTAAACCTTCCCGGCTATCTGATCGCTGCCGGCGGTGAACAGGCCGTTTTCGTCGACGGTCCCCAGGACGGTGTCGCAGCTCCAGGATATTGAATCAGGAGAGACGGATACCGGGTTATAGTATTGGTCGAAGCCCTCTACGGAAAAGTGCACCTGAGTCTCCACCAGGGCATAGACCTCCGCAGGGTCGATGCGCAGGACGGCCAGGGGTCCGGTGGGGGCGGTGCTGACGGCCATCAGGGCATTGGCCACCGATCGTTCCCCGCCGGCATCGGAGGGGCTGTTGACCACCGCTCCGCGGACCACCATGGTGGTGGAGCCGCCGCCGTCCAGACTGACACCCTGGAAGACATCCCACTCCAGCATGTAATCGGCCAGCTCGTAGAGGGACATCCCCAGGCTGTATCCCGTCTGCCGTCCGTCGACAGTGAACAGGTATGCCTTTGTGGAATCCTGGGAAAAACCCACAGCTGTTCTGGGATGGCGATCGAAGGTGTGACTCTGGCCAAATCCCTCGGCCGCCGATTCCACGCTGGCGATTCCGTCCCGGATCAGCCGCGGGCCGCCCCCGATGAGCTCGGTGATGGCAACCGGAGCGGGAGGTAATCCCAGGAACAGGGCCAGGGTGTCTCCGATAAAGACGTGTTCGTTGAGGAAATCGCGGGCGGTATCGTGCCCGGAAAGCACCAATCCATCCGGGGGAATGACATTATTCCCGTGCCCGGGCTCAAGAATGCTGTCCTTGGCGGTGGCCACCACCCGGAAGGTGTCGTTGACGGCCGCCGGCCCGTTCAGGTAGGCGGCCGTGATCTCGGTACCCCAATAGTTCGTTCCGGTGGATGATCCATAAAATCGGTTAAAGACGACCAATTCGTTATCGTCCCGGACCTCGTTGAGGCCGTGGATCTGTGCGGAGGATCCGGCGGAAGACAACAGGCTGCCCTGGAAACTGACCACCTCAAGAAAAGGGTCTCCTTCCTCGCCGACCCCGAAGACGGACCGGTTGGAAGCCGGCATCTTCAGGGGCACCCCGCCGATGACCTGCGTGCCGATGGGAATCCCGCTGGAGGCGTAGAAATCACCGTTCACGGCGCCCACGACGCGATGTGCCTCGCGGTCATTTCTGCCGGCCATGGCGGAGGTTCTCTCATAGCCTGACAACCGGTCATTGGCCTTGACCGTTTCCAGGACGATCCAGCTCTGGGAGAGGTCGATCTCCAGCACGTGCAGGTGCCACGGCCCGCCCTCCCGGAATTCATGGTGGTGCACCACACCGGGCCCCACCGGCGTACTCTCGATGAAATCGGCGCCGGACGGCCGGGCCAGCAGCATGAGAGCCAACAGTACCAGCATCTTCTTCGGCATGAAAACGCTCCCGATTGAGGTACGGTTGATCGCATCGAATCGATGTGATCACTCATCGTGGTTCGGCATCCCCAGAATGATACCCTAAGAGAATGGCGCTGTCAATGAAAAAGTCCGCCGGCCCCTGCGGAATGATACGTTTATGAAAGCGCTCTCTGGATCGACCCGCTCGCTGCAGGCGGCATGAAATTCTCTGTGTGAGCGGGATCCGGATCGGATCGTGAACCAGGCCGGGAGAGAAAGGGCTTGTTTTCAGCGAAGGAATACTCTAAATTATCGGTAGTCTTTCCGTCCGTCTGAGGCCGCTTCCACGGGAGTGCCTGTGCGAGACCACCGGGTGTATTTTAGGATCATCCTGCTGATTACCGTTCTTCTTGGGGCCGGGTGCGGTGAACGCCGTCAAACCGTCGTTGAACCCACTCCGCCCAGCTATGTTGCGCCCCGGGGCCAGGAGAGCAGCTTTGAGCTGGCCACCTGGAATCTGGAATATTTTCCGCAAACCTCGAACACGGTTGAAGAGGTGGCCAGGATCGTCGAAGCCCTGGATGTCGATCTGTATGCCATTCAGGAGATCAACGATACCACCGCTTTCCGGAATCTCCTCAGTCGTCTGCCGGAGTATGAGGGGCGGTTCTCCGACGATGTATACTCCTGGGGATACTTGAAGACCGGCCTGCTCTATAAGCGCTCGCTGATATCGGTCAGCCAGGTTCGGCAAATTTTCGAGGATGACTGGTACGCCTTTACGCGGCCGCCTCTGCTCGCCCACGTTACTGCCCAGCTGGCCGGAACGCGGTTTGATTTCAACCTGATCGTGCTTCATTTAAAGGCCGGCTCGAACTCCGATGATCAAGACCGCCGTCTTGAGGCCGTTCAGGCGTTGAAGGCCTATCTGGACGATCATATCGCCGCCGGCGAAGAGAAGGATTATATCGTCGCCGGAGATTGGAACGACGAACTGGATGATCCTTCAGCGGACAACGTGTTTATGGCTTTCCTGGAAGATCTCGAAAACTACCGGTTTTTAACCGCATCGCTGGCCGGCAAGCAGCAGTTCGCTTCCTATCCCAGATACGGCTCGCTCATCGATCACATCCTCATTTCCCAGGATGCGTTTTCGGAATACGGTGCCGGATATACAGAAACCTTACGTCTGGACGAGGAAGTCGACGGATACGATATCACGATTTCCGACCACCGGCCGGTGATGGCGGTGTTTCCGGTTTTTGGGGAATAAACGGGGACCGGAAACGGCAAAAGGAATCACCGTTTCCATTCAGGAATGAGACGAAAAAAGGGCGAGGAAACCTCGCCCTTTTTTTTCGCCCTGACTGCGGGACACTTATTTCGTGCTGGTGTTTCTCAGAACGGTGATGGTATTTCCCTTCGAGTTGGTCACCACCAGGTCGGGGAGACCGTCGCCGTCGAGATCTCCGCTGGCCACGCAAGAGGACATTTCCCCGGTCTGGTATCGGCCGGCGGTTTTGAACTTGCCCTTGCCCTGGTTCAGCAGCACCTCACACTGGTTGGCATGCCAGCAGGCCACGGCCAGATCCAGGCGGTCGTCCTGGTTCAGATCGACGGCGCACAGATGTCTCGGACCTCTCAGGGTCTGATAATATTCATCCACCGTGAAATGACCTTTTCCATCGCCCAGAAGAACCGAGATGTTCAGGCCGGAGTAGTTCGTGTTGGCCAGATCCAGATGCCCATCCTCGTTCAGATCGGCGGCAATGACCGTCCAGGCGTGAGCGTCGACCGGATAGCTTCCCTCCATGGTAAAGTTGCCGGCCCCGTCATTGACCATCACGATGAGCTTGGGCCGGGTTCCCCGGCTGGACAGGGCCGCGGCCAGGTCCAGGTCGCCGTCGGAGTCCAGGTCTCCGGGGAAAAATGAGCGGGGCGAGTCCTCCAGGGGAATGTTTTGAGCCGCATTCAAGGTGCCGTCTCCGCGATTGAAAAAGATCGAAAGGCTGTTATCCCCGGTGTTTGCCACTGCCACATCCGTAAAACCGTCTCCGTTAAGATCGGCCGACTGGATGTAGCGGGTGGCCTGCTGGGCACGTTCTTCTCTGGCCGGCTCAAAGCCTCCCCGGCCGTCGTTCATCAGAACGGAAATATCGGCGCCGCTGTAGTTGGCCGTGAAAAGATCGGGGAATCCGTCCCCGTTGAGATCGCCGGCCGCCACGCAGTACGGACGTTGACCGCATTCGTGGTAGGTCGGCTCGGAGAAGGTCCCGTCCCCGTTATTGAACATCACGGAGATGCTGCGCCGGCTCCATATGGAGGCCGCCAGATCGAGATGGCCGTCGCCGTCCAGATCGGTGATGGCGACATACGTCGGTCCATCGGGAGCCTGGTATTCTGTCGTCGAAAAACTGAGCTGCAGCGGGACCCGTTTCTCGCCCAGGGAGCATGACAGGCAGCATAGCGCAGCGGTCAGCGTCACGACAATGACCCGGATGAAGGTTCGCAGGAGGGACTGTCTTCGTTTTGGCATGGCAGCTCCTGGTTCGTCCTGAAGACACATGCCCGGGAGAACTTCTCACTTCATGATGTGATCCAGGATGAACACGTAGTTACGGGTGTACTGTTCCACCACCTGGCTGGTGGTGACGCCGCCGTGTCCCCCCTCGACCTCCTCATAATAGAGAACGTCCTTGCCGAGCTCCTTCAGCAGATAGCCGAATCGCCGGGGCTCTCCGGCGAAGACCCGGGGATCGTTGAATCCCGCCGTCACCAGCATGGGGCGGGCGATGTCCTGGGACTTGAAAATGGGCGACAGCTGATGGATCAGATCGCTTCCCACCGGTCCGTATTCCTTTTCCCAGCCGGATTGGAAGGTCACATCTCCATGGGTGAGTTCGTAGTTGACATCGGCCACGCCGACCTCTGAGACGACACAGGCGAAACGATCCGGCCAATTGGCGGCCAGATAGTTGACCGTATATCCACCGTAGGACCCTCCCCAGATGGCGATCTTATCCGGATTGGACCAGCCCTCGTCGATGAGATATTCCACGGCGGCGATATCATCCTCCAGAGCCCGGAAACGGCCCTTTAAATTATCGGCGGCTTCCCAGGCCGGACCATAGCCGGTCGAACCACGGACGTTGGGGAACATCATCACCAGTCCGCGGCTGAGCGCAAAGGCGATATTGCGCTGGAAGTATGGGCGGCTCTGGGCTGGCGGGCCGCCATGGTAGAGCACCGCGGCGGGATTTTGACCGTTCCTCTGAGCTGTTTTGGGCACATAGAGAAAGGCCGGCACCATGGTGCCGTCTTTGGATGGGTAACGGACCAGCTGCACGTCGATGTTGGAGAAGTCGAAGCCGAAGGTGGAAACGGTGGCCCATTCGGTCAATTGCTTCGTGCCCGGTCGAAAGGAATACACGCTGGGGGCTGTGTTGGGGGAGGAGAAGGAGTAGGAGATATCGCCCCGGTCGTTGGCGGCATAACCGATGCTGGAAGGAGCATATCCGAAGATGACGCCGATGCCCTGATCCGGGGACTCCAGCCGGCGTCCCTGCAGATCGAAAGCCCGCAACTGTGAATAGCCATCCGTGTTCAATAGAGCCACAACGATATCCTGCTCCTGTACCAGCAGAAAACCTTCGTCGGTATCGACCTGGGGATCATAGATGAGCTTGAGCTTTTTTGGTTTTTGAGGATCGACCAGGGCGAACTTGAGGAACTCATCCTCTTTCGAAAGGGCCGAGGTCTGGGTCACCACGCGGCCGTCACTGGTGAAGAATCCGCCGTTATAGAGATGCTTACCGGTCAGATCGCCGGCCTGGCCGGTCTGCTCGTCGACCACGAAGAGCTGGCTTTCGGAAAAGCTCAGCCAGCGAGTGCACAGGATCGCGCCGTCGCGGTAATCGTCGGGGCCGAACCAGCCGGGTTCGGTGTAGATGGTATCGATCTTGCCGGTCGAGATGGTGTATTTGATCAGCGCCTGGCTGGTGCGATCGTTCGAGATCAGAAAAAATTCATCCGCATTCTTGAAGACCGGTTGGCGGAACTGGATCTGACCATCCACCAGAAGAGGTTCGAAGGTTCCGTCGCGATGAAACATATAGATATCGTAGTTCTCGTTGCCATAGAGGTGTGTGGCCACCAGCAGAAAATCCCCGGATGGATGAACCTGAAAATATCCGATCTGATAACCGGCATCGTCCCAGTTATTGGGCGTCAGTTGATGAGGGAAACCCATTGGCTCATCGGTGTAGAACAGGGCGCCGGTCTGTCCGGTGATGCGCATGATGTAATACATTCGGCCGGTGTTATCCATCTGGGGATCTCCCACATAATCGATGCTCAACAGAAAGCTGAGATCGTCGTAAGTGGAACCCCAGTGGGGCGAATCCTGAAGCCGATCCAGGGTGGTCCGGTTCGACTCCTCGATGAAGTTCATGATTCGGGTGGTGTCGGTGATGATCCAGGTGTCCGCCTCGGTCAGGATCGTCTCCACGTGATCCTGACCCTGGGCCGGGCAGACGGCCAGCATGATCGCCAGAAACAGTCCGGCAGCTCCGGTACAATAGAACATCTTGGATTGCATTCCCTTGCTCCTTCTAACGGTTGTCCGGATGCTGTCCCTTAGCCCTGGCCGGCCTGCTGGCGGGCCGATTCCTTCAGCTCCTCATCGGCCCAGATGGCCACTTCAACACGGCGGTTGGCCTGTTGACCCGCGGGCGTGTCGTTGTCAGCGACGGGTTGTGTCTCTCCATAGCCGACGGTCGTCATGCGTATCTTCCGGACGCCCAGACCGGCCAGAAAGCCATTGACCGAGTTCGCCCGGCGCTCCGACAGCCCCTGGTTGTATTCCTCGGCACCCGTGGCGTCGGTGTGCCCCTCGATGAGGATCTCCGTATCCTCGTACTTCTGTAGGATCTTGGCGAGATTGGTGAGGTTCTCTTTGGCCTCCGGACGCAGGGAGGCGGAGTCGAAATCGAACAGAATGCCGGAATCGAAGGTGATCTTGATGCCCTCGCCGACGCGTTCGATCCTGGCTCCCTCCAGATCCTGCTCCATTTCGGCCGCCTGTTTATCCATGTAATTCCCGATGATGCCGCCGGCCACTCCGCCGATGGCGGCTCCCAGTATGGCTCCCTCGGCCGTGTGGTCGGATTGTTTCCCGATGATGCCGCCCACCACGGCTCCGGCCGTCGTACCGATGGCGGCGCCTTTCTGGGACTTGCTCCAGGATGCGCAGCCCGCAAGACCGAGGAGCAGCGCGCCCAGGATACAGAGAGTGATCCCATATTTCATGGTTCCTCCCCTGTAAAAGGTTGAAAAAAAGGAGGTCTTGGCCCCCAGATCTTTCGATAGGCCGTTCGTGCGTCCAATAAGCTGTATGATCTTCTCGTTTCACCGGCTGATCGACGCAGGATACTATTTTAACATCGGGAGCTCGGTTTGTCAATGCATTTATGGAACCCAATGTAAAAAGCCCCCTCGGAAGGGGGCTTTTCGGCGGCATCTCGTTACCGTAAGAATGTGATCATGGTGCCATTCAACCGGCGGCGGTTTTTTTGATCACTTTTATGACTTCGTCTCAGGCTGATCCGGTGTTTTTTCGGCCGGCGACGGTTTGGGCTCCGGCGCGGGTTTCGGCGGTGGCGGTGGTGGCATAGGCGCCGCGTGATGGCGATGAGATTGGGCAAAGGCCATGATGACCAGCAGAATACCCAGGAGTATCAATACGATGCGTTGCCAGGGCCAGGAAGCCATAGGCAGGAATAGAACCAGTATGATGACCAGCAAGCCGAGGATCAGTTGCAGGAAACGCATTATCTTCACCTCCCCTTCTATTGAATAGAGGATCACAAACCGGCTGTCTGACACATAAAACTGTCCAATGGTAATGTCCGGGGAGCTTTTTGTCAACAACTTTTTTCAGATTCGTTATGAGAATCCTGCGGAGGGGGGGCAAACTTTCTGCAGCTATTGTGGCAAAGCAGGCGGGCGTTTCCTATTGAGCATTTTTCGTATCTTCGTGGTAAAGGCCTGGGAGGTGAAAGGTTTTTGCAGAAATTCGGTATTTGCATCGAGTTTACCGAGACGGAACGCCGAATCGTCCGTATATCCTGAAATATAGAGCACTTTTATTTCCGGCCATTGGCGGCTGAGGCGTTTAGCCAACTGGCGACCGTCCATACCGGGCATGATCAGATCGGTGACCAGCAGGTCGATGGATCCGCTATGTTTCTCGCTCAGCGACAGGGCTTCTTTCCCATCCGCGGCGGACAGGACCGTATAACCGCAATCCTGGAGAATTTCCTCGGCCAGATCCCTGACCATGTCTTCATCCTCGG
>CAZOYL010000012.1:23206-33915 GCA_964584035.1 uncultured Gemmatimonadota bacterium
TTCCAGTGTCAGCATTTCCCGAACCGGCGTGGAATCCTCGGCCACCAGGATGGTTTCGGCTCCCCGATCGGTGTCGATCTCCAATGGAGCCAGGCAGGGTGGAGATTCCTTCTGGTCGATCCGGGGCAGGTAGATCTTAAAGGTGGAGCCGTGTCCCAATTCGCTGTAGACCCAGATCGTACCACCGCTCTGCTTGACAATGCCATAGATGGTGGACAGTCCCAGGCCGGTTCCCTTGCCCACCTCTTTGGTGGTGAAGAATGGTTCAAAAATCCGCCGCTGGGTTTCCTTGTCCATGCCCTCACCGGTATCACTGACCGATAACATCACATAGGACCCCGGATGGACCTCAGGGTGTTTCCTGGCGTAACTTTCATCCAGGAAGAGGTTGGTCGTCTCGATGGTCAGTCGCCCCCCTCGCGGCATGGCATCCCGGGCATTGACGGCCAGGTTCATGATAACCTGCTCGATCTGTCCGGGATCGGCCTTGACTTTTCCTGTATCGGGGTTCAAAGAGGTGATCAGCTTCACATCCTGACCGATGACCCGTTGGAGCATGTCCTCCATCCGCCTGACCGTTTCATTCAGGCAGACCACTTCGGGTTGCAGAATCTGCTTGCGGCTGAAGGCCAGCAACTGCCCGATGAGCGAGGCGGCCCGCTGGGCGGCGCTCTGGATCTCGGCGACGTATTTTTTCAAGGGACTATCGAGGGATATTTTCGTGGCCAGCAGATCGCTGTAACCGGTGACGCCGGTCAGCAGATTGTTCAGATCATGGGCGATTCCGCCGGCCAGCCGGCCGACCGCTTCCATCTTCTGAGATTGCCGAAGTTGCTCCTCGCTCTCGCGAAGAGCCTGTTCGGCCCGCTTGCGCTCGGTGATATCACGGAAAATTCCGAAAGTGGCGGCGGTTCTACCCTCGTCATCGAACTTGGGCGTGGCCATTACCAGCAGCGTGCGGCTCTCTCCATCCGGCCGGACGATGGATAATTCGTATCTGCTTTTCTTGCCCGATTTACGTAGTTGTGTTTGAGCGATAAGCAGGTTGGAATTCTCCTGGCCGACGAATTTCTTTAACTTCTGACCGGCAAGACTCCCGGGCGGCACACCGAAAATTTCATGCGCCGCCGGGTTGGCAAAAGCGAATCGTTCCTCCAGATCGACAATACCGATCCCCTCTTGCTGGTTCTCGATAAGGGTTCGATATTTCTCCTCACTGTCCTTGAGAGCTTCTTCGGCCCTCTTGCGCTCGATGGAGATGCCGATCTGGTTGGAGACGAATTGCAGCACCTCCCGGTCCGTTTCGTCATAGGCATGCTCATCCGTGTAGCTCTGAACGACCAGCGCTCCGGTGATCTCCGGGCCCACCTTCAGAGGGACACCCAGCCAGATCTTCGATGGCGAGCCCACCCGATCGACCACTCCGGTATCCTCGAGTTTTCTAATGTCCTCATCGGTGACCAGAAGGGTCTTGTCGTTCCTCACCACGTAAGCGGTCAGGGTCTTTTTAGCAGGATAGGTCTTGAAGATATCCCTTTCGTCTTTGAAATACGGCAGCGAAAAGGTGTCGCTATCCTTATTGTAAAGAGCGATAAAGAAGTTTTCCGTATTCAGAATGGCGCTGAGTTCCCGCCGGATTTCGATGAACAGTTCATTGAGATCCTGAGTGGTGTGCACGGCGTTGGAGATTCGATAGAGCACCGCCTGAATGGCCTCGGACCGTTTCCTTTCGGTGATGTCCGTGCAGCCGCCGATCCATTTGATGGGGCGGTTGTTTTCGTCCAGCACCGGCGTTCCCCGATCCATCCAGTACAGCCAGCGGCCATCCTTTCTCCTGACCCGGTATTCATCATGAATGGATTCGGTGCAGGTTCGATGCCTTTCCACGGAATCCTTCATTCGCTCCAGGTCCTCGGGATGAATCAGATTGGCCCAGGCTTGCAGCGTCCCGGGGATCTCGCCGGGTTCGTATCCCAGCGCCGCCTCAAGGTTTCCAAACCATTGGAGCGTATCAGATTTCACGTCCCATTCATAGATCAGATCGGCCGTCACCTGAGCCGTCAGTCGAAACCGTTCCTCGGCCCGGGCTCGATCGCTGATGTCCACGATGATTCCACGCAGGCCGGCGGGCTTGCCGTTTACGATGATCGGGGCGGAGTGAATGACCACGGGGAAGACCGTTCCATCTTTTCTCAGGGCTTTATATTCGAATCCGGTCTGTTCCTTGGTGCCCATCATCGAGCGGGCTATGTTCTGTTTGGCACGATCCCGGTCCTCCGGCACGATGGTCTCGAGAACGTCGAGGCCTTTGCTCATATCCTCCTGTGTATAGCCGAACAGCTGAAAGGCATTACGATTTGCGAATGTCAGATGGCCCTCAGCATCGGTTTCAAAAATGATCTGCGGCAGAGAATTGGCCAATTCCCGAAATTTTTCCTTGCTTTCCCGCAGGTTTATTTCGGCTCGTTTCCGTTTGGTGATGTCGTGGATGACCGTGACGATACGAACAACGGCGCCGTTCTGTACCACGGGAATTTTGCGGGTTTCGGTGGTAAAGGTGCGGCCATCGATCGAGGTCTCCTCGGTGGTGGCCAGCGTTTGACCGCTGTCAAAGACCTGTTGATATTCCGATCGTATCTTCCCCGAAAGAAAGGGAAAAACCTCAAAAAGCGATGTCCCCAGGGCGTTCGTTTTCAGCCGGAGTTTCTGGTTCCATTTATGGAAGGCCGTATTCAGCAAGACCAGCCGCATGTCGCGGTCGATGACGTGTATGGCATCGGGCATGGCATTGAGCGTATGGCGGTACTGTTCATCTGCCGAGGGAAAGCATCCCTTTACCCCATGATCTTTGGCGATACCCTCGGGAGGGCACTTCCTGAAGGTGGTGATCTGCCGTCGAGCCTCGTTGAGCTCGGTGATCAATTGAGTTTTTGTTTTCTGTTCATCCTTCATGATATCGCCGACCGATACGCGTTGAGATTTGATAACAGGCTGTTCATGCTGATAGTTATAGCAGGAACCGATTCTGGCTTGTAGGTGGCGGCAGGCTTATAGAAGCTCAGGTAGCCCCAATAGTTCACCGGGTATAAAATTAGCAAAAAGTGGACCAAAAGCTTGGCCGAAAGCGATTTCCTGCCGCCATGCGCCCTTCATCGACGGCCCGGGGAATACAATACAGAACGGGCATAAAAAAGCCGGGGCCGCCCTCAGGCGGCCCCGGCTGTGGCGCAGTCGTTGAACTACTTTGCGTTAATCAGGGATGTGTCGAATTCCCCGGCGCGATTCGATTCGGCCGATTTCAAACCGGCCACATCCTCGGCCTTGACCGCGTAGAAGTAGTGCACCCCGAGGTCTCCCACGGCCCCGGAATCAACATAGGAAAGCTCGTCGGTCAGGCAGACGGCGTCGCCCCCGAAGATGGGTGTCTCCGGGTCGGTGACCCGATAGATGGTGTACCAATCCACCTCTTTGGGATGACCCGTAGTATCCAGGCTGACCGCCGACCAGGTGAGACGGATGTCGTCTTTCTCCTTGGCCGCAGCCAGATCACCGACCGGCGCCGGTTTCAGAAGGGAACGCGACCGGCCGTCGTCCTCGTCCGAGGTGTCCGATTCCTCCTGGTGGTAGGTGGCGGTGACCACATACCAGTGTCGATCTCCTCCATAGACGGAGTGGTCCTCATAGGTGGTCTCATCCACGGGCACGACCTCCAGCAGGTCATAGGGACCGCCCGCGGTATCGCCGCGATAGACGTTGTAGCCAACAAGGGCCTTACCCGCCGGGGTGCCTCCGCCCAAGCGGTACGGATCCAATGCGCCCCCCCGAGAGCCTCCCAGAACCTTGCTGCTGCCGTCCTCGTAGACGACCACGGCCGATATGCTGGGATCGGAGACGTCATAGGGCCAGCCGAAGTTGCTCAGCAGCTCCCAGGGCCCATCGGGACTTTGTCCCCACCAGCCGCGATCGTGGAAGGGAGCCGTCCGGTCGCAGCTCACGCCGGTATCCAGGCTGTCCCGGAAGGCTACGCCCAGGTAAACGTCCAGACTGTCCACGATGATCTGCTCGTCCCAGATATCAGCGAAGACCCAGCCGTCGCCGTGTCCGAAGGTGAGCACTTCGTGGGGGCCGGAGATGGGCGGGCCGGGTTCCGAATCGACCAACAGGGAGGTGTCGGAAAATACATACAGGTCCGCGGCCGTCATCGGCGCGACGTCCCAGACATGGAACATCAGCGTGCGCAGAATACAGGGATATGCCTCCGGTGTCAGCCGCACGGCCAGGGTGACGTCGGAATCGCTGGCCCGGATGCGGCCCTCGAAGGTGTCGTCGTGGATCATCAGCGTGTCCACGTTCGAGCCCGGGGGGGACCAGGTCAGTGGGATATACGCGGGGTAGTTCTCCCCGGCCATGAGAGCCTCGGGTGGGAGCAGGTCGGTGACCAGCCAGTCCATAACCCGGTCCATGACCGTATCCTGGTTGTCGGGATCGGCAAGATCCTCGATGGCCTCGAAAGGAAAGCTGAAAAAGACCACCCGGCCGCCGCTTTGATTGATCGCCACCGGGCTGCGCAGTCCGCCGTAGTTCATCTGCTGACGCGACTTGAAATGGTCGTTCTGAAAGATACCGACGGCCTCATTGCCCGGGATCATATCGTCGCTTCCCTCACGAAGCGGCCATTCCAGCTCCAGCTCGAGACCGTCGGCGATAACGTCGCCCGGCTCGCCGTGCTCCCGCTCGATGCCGGAGACATCGTCATCCCACCAGTCCACGTGGAGATAATCGGTGATGAAGGGGCGGAGCATCCCGGCCTCGCTGAGGTAGCCCTTGCTGGACAGAAACAGATTCCCGCCGTTGTCGAGATAGGCCATCAGGGCGTTCTCATCGTCGTCGGTGATCGTGGCGGTGAGGTCCTCGCCGGTCTCCCAGATAACGACCTGATACTTGTTGAGAAAACCGGCCGGCGGCGAACCCTGGGATGAAACATCCCAGGTGTCGAAATTGATTCCATTGTTGGCTAGAGCGTTGTGATAATTGTTCTGCCACGAGCCGAGGTCGTCGTCGATGACCACGACCGGGTTGAGCACGTAACCGACGGTCAGAGCGCCGGCCTGATCGGTGGTGTATCCGTTGATTCCCCCCCCGCCCTGATCGTTGCCGTCCAGGTCGGCATAGACCCAGGTGGTGCCGCTGTCGGTGGAGAACCGGAAGGTATAATCGTAGTTGCCGGCCCGGGAAACCGTCAGCGTGCCGCCGTATTCATCGTTGCTGCCCACGTCCTGCGTGTATGAGGCCGATGACCACTTCCATCCGCCGCCGGAGGGCTGGCTGCCGTTGGAGCCGTAGCCCACCTGGGCGGCGATGCCGGCCCCCTGGCCGCCGCCGGGGGTCACGCCCGGCTCGTAGACCTGGCCCAGGATGGTTCCGGTGGTGTCGCCCACGTCCATGGTGATGCTGGCGGGAGAGATCAGCTGGCAGGAGTTGACCACATCGGAGCCGGTGGGAAAGGTGAGAAAGGGGGAGAAATCGACGTTTTTACTGACCCCATCTCCGGATCCGGCGCCCTGTCCGGAGGGTCCGCTGGCCGCCCCCCAGTAGTTGTTCTTGGCGGTGATCAGACAGGAGGAAGTGTCGTTCTCGACGCCGAAGGTGGTGTTGTCGTAGATATCATTTCGGGCGAAGGAGAGCGCAAAGGCCCAGTTCCAGAACTCGACCCCGACGAAGTTATCGTGAATCAGGTTGCGCTCGATCGTGGGCTGGGCATTGTTGCCGAAGTGCATGCCGGAATCGTTGTCGCGCAACTCGTTATCCCGGACCAGGATACCTCCTCCCATGGGGCCTTCTCCATCCTCATAGATGCCGATGCCATTATGATGGATGCCGCCGACGCCGGAATCGTTGTTCTGGATGATGGCATTCGACCAAAAGCAGTTGATGCCGTTTGTGGAGCAGTGGGAGATCTCGTTACCGTTGATCATCGGCGAGGACCAGTTACAGTCGATGCCGTTGACCGCATGACGGATCGTGCAGCTGTCCACCAGGCAGCCGATCGTGGTGACGGTGTCGTAATCCATGCTGGAGTCGGCGAAGACGATACCCCGCCAGTCGCCGGCGCCGGAGGCGGAGAAAGTGCTCTTGTGCGCGTTCAGGCGGCCATAGACATGGAACGCATGGTGGCCGTCGCTGTCGCCGGCGGTGAGGTTCTCGTAGTTGATGATCATGAAGTCGCCATAGGTCAGCACCACCGAGCCGTCCAGCTGGAAGCTGGGGTTTGTTCCTGTGACCACGCCGTTGGAATTGGACACCACGCTGGTGAGATTGAAGTCGGTGGAGGTGAAATAGACCCCCTCGCCGTTGGTCCCCTTGCTCTTCTGATAGGTCACCCAGTTGGGCTGATCGGCACTGTCCCGGGCCTTCAGGCCGAAATAGTGCGGTCCGGCGCCGAGGGAATCGATGCTGAAGAAATTGTTGCTGCCGGAGTAGATCGGCGTGTTGTAATCGATATTGCTGTTCGAGGTGCCCTGATAGATCTCGTAGAATTCCGGCGAGCTGAGGGTGTCGGTGACATCCTCCCAGGAGAGATTCACGCTGCCCATCCCCAGCACCGAATTCCAGGAGGCGTCTAAATAGAGGTAGGCGGGCATGAGGGGAGGGGTGTTGTCGACGGTAAAGCTGTGATTGCATATATCCTCATCGGTGAGTGCGTCCGGGTCGGTGACCACGACCTGGACGTAACAAGTGCCCCAGTCGGGATAGGTGGCCGTATTCCACGAATAACTGGTGTCCGGCGAGCCGTTGAGATACTGGGTCCATGTGGTGTCACCGGCGGTGGCCGTTCCCACATAGAGATCGAAGGTCAGCCCCTCCAGGGAGTCAGGATCGGTGGCCGTCCAGCGAATCGTGTGAGACCCGCTCCAGTGCTCGAAACCATTGGGACTGAGAACCGTCACCGTCGGCGGGTCGGGATTATCGATCTCGAAGACATAGTCGGAGCTGTCTCCGGCGAACAGACCGGAGGTGTCGTTGACCGTGATCCGGACCAGGTACTGGGTGCCGTCGTCCAGATCTGAGACGTCCCAGTCGTAGGTTCCATCGTTGGCCTGGTTGGAGTCGATGACCGTCCAGGTGGTGCCGGCGTCGGGACTGTAATCCAGATCCGCTGAAAGAATGGTGGAATCGCCCAGATCTGGATCGGTGGCCCACCAGGTGATCTCCGTTTCCCAGACCAGCAGTTCGCCGCCGTTGGGATCGAGGATCATCACCGAGGGCGGGTCGGGGTTATAGACGGTGAACAGGCTGTCGGAACGGTCCCAGCTGGCGTTGGTGCCATCATAGGCCCGAACCTCGATCAGGTAGGTGGTGGTGTCGTCTCGTATGGTCGTATCCCAGGGATAGACGCCGTCGTTCGGTTCGCCGGAGGCGAAATAGTGCCAGCTGGCGCCGCTGTCATCTGAATAGCCGATGCTGTAGATGACCACCGAGTCTCCGTCGACGTCCGGCGCCGTCCAGGTGATATCGGTCGTGTCGCCGACCACCTCGCCGCCGTTCGGGTAGGTGACCTCGACCCAGGGAGCGTGGTATGTGTTGGTCAGGAAGGGGATGTAGTCGATCTCCCCGTAGCCGCCCAGGCCGGCCTCGATACTGTCCGCCCGGGTGGCCCCCCACCAGTTGTACTCGGCCGTCAGCGTGTCGATGGGGCCGTAGTTCAAATTGCGGGTGGTGTTGTCCAGGATGTCGTTGTGATGGATCGAGATGCTGGCCGTATCCTCGATGGAGACGCCGTAGTCGTTGTCCGTAATGGTGTTATAATATACCACCGTTGGCGAGCTGGAGGTGGAGTAGTTCAGGAACAGACCGGAATAGTTATCGGTCAGGGTATTGGAATAGACCCACACCGTGTCGCTGGCGCCCTGAATCTCGATGGCGGCGATGGAGTCATGCCGGGTGATGGTATTCTCGTAGATCTGGGCTCCGCCCACATTGCTGACTGAGATGCCCCAGACGCCGTTGTCCCGAATGGTGCAGCCCGAGATGACCGGTACGGACCAGTTGTAAGCGTTTATGCCCGCTTCCCCGTTGTTTCGGACGACGCAGTTGGAGATGGTCGGCCCGGCCGTGGCACCGCTGATGATCACGCCGTCATTGGTGTTGTTCATGAAGAAGCAACTGTCCACCGAGGGCGATGATCCCTCTGCATACAGGCCGTACAGGCAGATGGACACGCTGTCGCCGTACAGGGCGGGATCCGAGCTCCCGGAGAGGCGGATGCCGTTGAGGCCGCAATCGTGGACGACGGTATTGGTAATGTTCGGATCGGAATCGCTGTACAGCTCGAGGCCGTTTCCGTCCACATTTCGGATGGTGCAGTTGGATATGGTCGGGGAGGCTCCGTGACAGTAGATCCCGTCGCCGGCATATTCGATCAGACAGTGATCCAGCTTGCAGGTGGCGTCCTTGCTATAGTCGAGAAACTCGATGTCCTGCCAGTCCCCGGGCTCGTTCTTGGTGGTGTCGCTGGCCGAGGTGAACACGATCAGGCTGTCCGGCTTGCCGTCGGCCACCAGGGCTCCGGGCCGGGTGCTGCCGGTGCTGCCCACCACCAGGGCGCCGTTCTCACCGAACAGGACCCGCACGCCGGGATTGATGATCAGCGTGGTGACGTTGTCTCCGCCGTCGGTGCCGCGGATGTACAACCGGTCCTTGACGATATATGGGCTCTGGGAGACGGTCCAGGTGGTGTCGTTGGAGATGGTGTCGGAGACGGCGGCCGGAATGGCTCCCTGCCAGACCATCGAGGGGTCGCCGTAGAGGCAGAAGTCGAACATGTTCATCTGCTCGTGCCACATGGTGACATGGTTAGCTTTGTGAGTGACCTTGGCGTCAAACAGGGCCTCGCCCAGCTTCTTGTCCCCGTTGATCAGCTCGTCGAAAAAGTAGTAGTCCACGCTGGCATTGCCGCCATCCCAATGGCTGTCCCAGCCCGGAAAGTACCAGGAGACCCGGGTCGAGGCCACCATGCCCGACGATCCCTGTTCCAGACACCTCTGAGCCAGGCATTTACCACTAGCGTCGGGCTGTCCGCACCAGCAGGAGTTGGCGAAGACGATGGAGGGATGGTCATCGTCCAGACTGGGGGTGTCGGGGTTTTCGATGAACCGCTGCCAGCTCATCTCGCCAGCCTCCGGAGTGCCATTTCCGTTGCCATCGCTGGACCACCATTTCCGGGAGGCTCCATCCCGGGCCCCATGGGCCCACCAGTTGACGATGCCGTAGGTGCCGGTGGGCCAGTCGCCGGTCACGTGGCCATGGGTCAGAGGCGTATCACAGAGGTAGTCGGAGGTGTCCAGGCCGGCCTTCTCGTACATCGTGGTGGTGCTCCACAGGCCGCCCAGCATGTCGGAGATCATGTCCTCCATCAGCTCGGCCCCGTCCGTTCGGAAGTTCGTAGCAATACTGTCCTCGAATTCGAAGTTGCTGAAGGCTCCCAGCAGGAGGGCGTCGTATTTCCATCCGGCGGCATTGTCGGCCTCGAACTTGATCAATTTTTTGCAGATGTTGTGGGTCTCATCGGCGTCGTTGGAAGAGATCCGGCCGACATAGACCTCGGCCACGAAATCGATGTCGTCATTGTCATACTCGCCCGGGAAACCGTCCCCGTCCGAGTCCCAGTCGCTGGTCAGCTCGGCGTAGTAGTAGTCGGTCGGCGTGGTGGTGTCGGAGGCCGCCCGGTGATTGGTCGAATCGGGGAAACAGCGGCGCATGGGGATGTGATCGTCGTCCCCGGCGATGAGGACGTACTCGATGCCCCATTCGCTGTCCAGGTATTTATCCTGCAGAAAGGCCCGGATGCGGGCCGGCAGATCGGCGCCGGTGTAGTTTGAGTTGATCCAGGTGGTGGTGACCACCTTGACATCATAGCCCAGGTCCTCCTTCCAGTCCTGCAAGGTGTCACAGGAGGCCGATAGGCTGTCGGTGGCGATGATCACGAAATCCCAGTCCTCCGCCTTACCCTCTGTCATTTGCCGGGGGTACCACCGTTGCGCCTGCTGGTAGTTGATGAACAGCCGCGCCGCCTGGTCCTCCATTTTCCGGTCCGCCAGCAGCCTCCTGACCTCGTCGGTCATCCCCGGCGCGGTGTAATCGATGGTCACTCGAGCGGCCCGGTGGTGAAGCAGGCGTCCCGATACGGGATTGTAAGCAAAGGGCGTGAAGGTCACCCGGGCGAAAGAGTATTTCCGCAACCGGCCGGTGCCGGCCAGCTCTCCGGACCGTTCCGGATAGGGCGCGTCGGAGTCGTAGATCTGCCGGCGGCGGGCCTCCCATTCCCGATGGATGTCCGCCATCCAGCTCTCATCGATATTCATCTGTGGCAGGATTGGGGGGCGCGGCGCGACAGAATAGGTACCGGGAAGCTCCCGGGAGCCAATGGGTTCTACCCTGACCGAGCGGACCTGTGCCAGGGGAGGCAGAGCGATCGCGAAGGTGCGCCCCGGCAGCCAGGGTTCTCCCGGCTGGGCCAGGGAACCGAAATCCTCTATGAGGATCCGCTGCCGCCCCTTCTCGTCCGTGGCGATCTGGTAATCCCCGGCCTCCAGGGTGATGGTCAGCAATTCTCCAAAGGCACCGGCGGCCAGCAGGCCGGTCAGGACGGCCGTGATCAGCAGAATCCAGCCGAAAGCATATCGATAACTCATCGCAACGACCTCCTCAGG
>CAZOYL010000013.1:0-6031 GCA_964584035.1 uncultured Gemmatimonadota bacterium
CCTTATCCTGCGGATCGCCGAATTCCAGCCCCGATTGGGTGGTATTGGGTGAAAGGAAGTTGATGATGGCGTTGTGGCTGTCTTCCACGACCACATCCGCGTCTGGAGACGGTATGGTCGTGCCGGAAAACGCGCTGCGTGCATGAAACGTGCTGTGCGGCGCGGAGGTCCCGATGCCGACCAGGCTATCGGCGGTCATGCAGATGATCATACCGGCGTCGTTGACCAGGTCGATTCTGTCACTGCTGTGGTTGTAAGTGATCCAGCCGGCGCCGTAATCGTCCGGGTCGCCGAAGCGGATGCCCTGTATCGAGGTGCTGGGTGAGAGAAAGTTCAGAAACACATTGTTGTCGTTCTCGATGATCGCGGTGGAGAAGGAGTCCGGGATTGGAGCGCCGGAAGGTCCGTCAAAGACGTGCAGTCTGCGCAAAGGCGCGGTGATCCCGATGCCGACATTGCCCATCTGGTGATAGATATCGTCCCCGCTGATCGTCCAGTCGGCGTCGGTGGTGCCGCTGATGCCGGTCAGGTTGGAGCCGTCGCCGTAGTAGGTGGAGGCTTTCACTGCGCCGACCACCTCCAGCTCTTCGGACGGTATCTGGGTGCCGATTCCGACCTCACCGGTGTCCTGGATGAATAATCTGACCGCGCCGCCGGCTCCCAGGCTCAGATCCTTGTCAGTCTCCTGGTTATGGACGAAGGCGTGACCGCTGGAGTTGATCCCGACGAGAAGCCCGTCGGTGCTTGCGCTGCCGCTGCCGGTGTTCGTGAATTGCGTGTAGCAAACGCCTTTGGCGCTTTCGTGGATCTGCAGCTTCTGGTAGGGAAGGGTGGTGCCGATGCCCACACGCCCGTCGCCGCTGGTCACCGTCAGGCGGAAGTTGTCATTCGTGACCAGGTGAAGGTTTTGGGATGAGGATGTTCCTATCCGAAACTCGCTCTCCGCTTTGATATCGGCATTGCTGCCGCTGCTGGTGATGAGGATATCATCGCCACTGACGGCCCCTATGGTCAGGGGAGCCGTTGGAGAGGCGGTGCCGATGCCGACCTTACCGGCCGTGCAGTAGACATCGTCCCCGTCCACGACCCAGGCGCTGATGCCGGGGCACACATCGGCCGTGTCGGCATAGACGGCATGCTGAGCCTGGACGGCGTTATAGGCCAGGTCCGCGGTGGTGGCCTCGCCGGCGGTGGCGGCGTGTTCGGCCTCTTCGGCCATCTGGCTATAGGCCACGCTGGCCAGCGGCTTGCGGGGCGCGAGAATCTCGGCTCCGACCTCGGTCTGGAGCCACAACGGGGAGCCGTCGAACAGTCCCGCCGGAAAAGCTGTGACGCTGCCCAGCAGAACCTGGAACAGCCCGCCCTGGACTTCCACGGTTGCGTGATTCTCCGACCACAGCTCGGCGCCCTTGGTCGCGGAGTCGAATAGCCGGAAGGTCATCTCCAGCGTGGCGGTGACGGCCGAGGAGTCGGCGGCGTCGGCCAGGCAGCCCTGGTAATTCAGTTGGCCGGGAACCGACTTGGAAAGATCCAGGGAGCGAATCCGACCGATCAGCTCTGAGTCCTTCTGGTCCGCGATCGCGGCGATCGTCAGGATCAGTGTGGCGATCAGGATGACGAAAACCGCGGTCTGTATCGAGCACCTGATTCTCATGCGGCACCTCCTGAAATGGTGAGGAGTTAGGATGACGGATTTTCTCCCCGTACGGCTCAACTTATTTCGATCGGTCACCCCCCTCTTTGGCTTCTGCCATTTTTGTTCGGTTGCTATTTCCGCTCTAATGCCTTGACCCTCGATCTCAATTCGGCATTATCCTCCGATAACTCCTTGACTGCCTCGATGAGGACGGAAACGATCTCGGTATAAGCCACCGCCTTGTCGCCCCCGGAGTCCTCCTTGACGCTCTCGGGAAGCACTTTCTCCAGCTCCTGTGCGATGACGCCGTAGTGCCTCCCTGTCGGAAATCCCCTGTCGGGATATTCTTCTGTCCTCCAACGGTAGGATACGCCGCGCATGTTCAACACCTTCTCCAGCGGATCCTCGATTTCAGCTACGTTTTGTTTGTATCTCCCATCAGAGCTTGACCAGCCGAGAGTACTGTAGGCTTCTCCGCTGACATAGAGGCGGTACGTATCCGGCACACCGTATCCGACCAATAGTTTACCATAGTAGAACTCTATATCACCATGATAGGTCCGCAGGGCTGGGCCGCCATACTGGTTGCTGGAGGACAAAGCCGGATTTGTGGTGGAATACGACTCGGCATCGATGCCTGTCTCGGGCCCCTCCACGGTTAAGCGCGAGCCGGCGAAATCGGTTCCGATGCCCACATTGCCATTGCTCTGCCAGACCATCCGCTTATAGTCAAATGTACCGAATCCCCTGGTCCACAGATACAGGTCGTCATCATCGCCATCATACTGCAGCTCGAAACCGTACGGCGTGCTGCCGTCCATCTCATAGAGCTGCAGGCTGCTTTCGGAATTATTGCCGGCGCCCACCCGTATGGAAGGGGTCGTCGCCCGGATATCGAGATCCTCAACCGGGTCAGTGATTCCCATACCGATCGGGTCGGGGAAGTAGTTGGCCGTGGCGCCATAGCCCCAGGTGAAATAGGAGCCGGCCCCGGGGCTGCTGAACCTGATAGCCTCGTAACCATCGGCCTTCAGAGCCACCCCTCCGCTGCCGCCGAGGTCGGCGTTGATATATCCGGAGACATCAAGGGGTGCGCTCGGGCCGGTCTTGCCGATGCCCACCCGGCCGGTTGAGAAATCTCCGGAGATCAAAACATCGCCGCTGGCCGAGCCATTGGCGATGTAAAGCTTGTCCGAACCGGTCTCATTATATCCGGCCTTGCAGCCGATAAAGACATTGCCTGTGCCGGTGAGGTTGGAGTAGCCGGCGTGCCGTCCCAGGCATGTGTTCTGAGACCCCGTGGTATTTTTATAGCCGGCAGCGGAGCCCAGGAACGTGTTTTCAGAACCTTCCGTGGCGGAATAGCCCGCCGCCTGGCCCAGATAGGTGTTGGAGCCGCCCGTGCTATTGGAGTAACCCGAACGCCGCCCAACGAATACGTTGTCGTTGCCCTGATTGTTCAGTCCGGTGGAAGCTCCCACAAAAGTGACCCAGCCTCCTGTGTTGTTCTCTCCGGAACCGGCACCGACGAACACGCTTTGTGAGCCGCCGATGGAGAGCACGGCGCTTCCCCCGATTTTATAAAGGGAATCGACATTGACATCTCCGCTGACATCGAGCTTCGCCGCCGGACTGGTGGTGCCAATGCCCACGTTTCCGTTTGACTCCAGAACGGTCACCTGATCTGTGCTTCCGTCAGCGCTCAGGTACAGCCTTTCGTCATCATCGTTTTTTTCCAGGTAACCTGTCCGATGTGTATCAGCGTATAACGAAATGAGATTGCTGACGTCGTCGTGCTCGATCTTCACCTCCGTATTGCCCTCGGAATCGACATGCAATTTGGCGACAGGACTGGCCGTCCCGATGCCCACGTTGCCAGTGAAATGGTAGACGTTGTCACCGCTGATGGTCCAGTCGTTGTCGGTGGTGCCGCTGATGCCGGTGAGATTGGAGCCGTCGCCGTAGTAGGCGGTTGCATGGACGTTTCCGCTGACATCGAGCGGGAAGGCCGGGCTGTCCGTTCTGATGCCCACGTTGCCCGTCTCTCGGTAGACATCAGCCCCGCTGACGGTCCAGGCGGCCGCCGATGGGCTATAGGCCGCGGTGTCGGCATGGACAGCGTGCTGCGCTTCGACCGCATTGTAAGCCTGATCGGCCATGGCGGCGTTGTCGGCGGTGGCGGCGTGTTCGGCCTCGGCAGCCATCTGGCTGTAGGCCACGCTGACCAGCGGCTTGCGGGGCGCGAGAATCTCGGCGCCGACCTCGGTCTGGAGCCACAACGGGGAGCCGTCGAACAGTCCCGCGGGGAAGGCAGTGACGCTGCCCAGCAGAACCTGGAACAGTCCGTCGCTGACCTGCACCATCGAATGTGTCTCAGCCCACAACTCGGCCCCCTTGGTCTCCGAGTCGAACAGCCGGAAGGTCATCTCCAGGGTGGCGGTGACGGCCGAGGAGTCATCAGCGTCGGCCAGGAAGCCCTGATAGTTGAGTTGGTTTGGGACCGATTTGGAACATTCCAAAAGGTGGGCCTGGCCGTCGAGGGTGGTAACCATCTTCTTCGCCGGTACCTGGGCCGGTACCTGGAGCGGCGAGAGAAGATCGCAGATCAGAGCAGTTAAAACCGCAGCCATGCTGAGATATATGAGTCTCATGCCTTGCCTCCTCCATATCAACATACCGGGAGCAACCGATCAATGCCTATCCGTTCGGCACATGGATTATCTGCTTTTCGTGGCTTTTTTCACCGGATTTGAACCTGCCTGGCGGGCAGTAAGTCTGCTCATCGACTCTCGCAATTTTTTCTGGTCCTCCAAGATCTTTCGGTTCTTTTCTTCTTCTCTTTCTTTCTCCAGCCGCTCTTGCTCGGCCCGGTTCAATTTCTCGACCGGAAAAATAGAGGATGGCGGTTTGTCCCATCGCAGGGCCCGGCCATCGTGCCACATCGGCTTGGCAAGATGTTCGAGATCGGCCTCGTTGAAGGCGAACGCTTGCATGTTGGCATCGAACTGGAGATCGCTGAGCTCCTCTGGAACCTGCGGGCGGGTCTCGAATCCTTTGCGCCGGCCGATGGCGATCCAGGAGAACCTGACGCTGGATTTGCCCTGACCGGATTCTCTGACCACAAAGCCTCCCTTGTCCGCCGATTCCAGGTAGAGCTGCTGGCAGGGGCCCATCGGGGTGACCGTCACCGTGACGGGGATCTTTTCGGAGATGACGGCGCCGAAGGGGTCCTGGAAAGCGATGGAGCAAGAGCCTTTGTCCAGGAGCCCGATGCCGTGGGCGTAAATGTCGACATCCATGGTGGTGGGAGTAAAAGTGGCGACCCGTTCCGGGCCATTGGCATCATGAAGGGTCACAGCGTATCCGTTGGAGAAGGAATTGCCATCTGTATACAAGGCGTAGCGATCGCCGGAGGTGTGGAGACCGTAAAGCTCGCCGCTCACCCAGCCGCCCAGGAGCTCCCCGGAGGATCCAAAGCCTATTCCAGTTTTCCCCGTGCCGCTGCCGTAAGAGGTGAAATAGGCTCCGTATGGGGCATCGCCGCTGCTGGTGTATGCCAGGCAGCCCCAGCGAGCTGAAGAGTAGACCCCCAGCACACCACCGCCCCGGCGGGGCGTGGAGGTGTATTGCTCTCCGGAGATGCCGAAGAGGTAATTTTTATTGGCGGATCCGCTGGCAGATCTTGTTCTCAGAGCGGACTTGCTGTTCAGGTAGGTTGTTCCGGAGGTGTCGCAGTCAAAAGCGGCATAGATGCCATAGCCTTCAGTCGGGCTGGTACCGGTGTGGTCCATCAGGGCGTAAAGGGCATGGCCGGAGGGGCCGGTCCTTTCCGCCTCGATGCCATAGGAATGTCCACCCGTATCGCTGCTGTAATTTCTGCCGTATACGCCAACGCCTCCTGCCTGAGAGGCGGATCCGTAAATTCCGGTACCCCCGTTAACAAATCCTGCCACGGCTATCCCATCGTCAGATCTGAGACCTTCCAGCGAGGGATACCCGCCGCCGCTCCCGGCATAGAAACAGGGGCCGTCACCACCATGTCCGCCGACGATGGCGGGAACGGTCGAGCCGTTGCTGTAGCCCACCATTCCAATTCCAGAGGCACTGGAGCCGATCACGCCGGCGGAAGGTTCCCCGCCGACCGGGGCGCCGGCAACGCCGAAGACACCGGTGGCGGCGTCGCTGATGCCGTAGACGCCATCATCGTGCATGCTGTGGCCGCGGACCCCGTCGCTGTTGTCGCTCCAGCCGTAAACGCCGTATCCGATGCTGCCCAGATAGCCATAGCTGTTGCTGCCGGCATGGTAGCCCAGAACGCCGTAGTCGCTGCTGCCCAGAAAGCCGTAGTTGCCGCTCATGCCGTGTGTGCCGTGAACGCCGTGATTGTTTCCACCC
>CAZOYL010000013.1:6041-8081 GCA_964584035.1 uncultured Gemmatimonadota bacterium
CCATAATTATTATTCCACGTATTTATGCCGTGCACCCCGTGCCCATGATTGCTGGCGCCGTATACCCCGTTGTTGATACTGTCCAGCATGCTGGTCACATAACCGCCTCCCAGGTAGCCGAAGTTACCGCTGTGAATATTCTGTCCATAGACTCCGTAGCCTTCGGGTACGTCGGTCGCACCGGTGACGCCGAAGACCTCCGAATAGCCTCCCAGAGAGGTGGCGTAGCCGCACACTCCGGCTCCGCTCACATCGGCGGCGTCGACGGATCCATAGATGCCATACATGGAGCCGAAGGTGGGAGAGGTGGACCGGAAGGCATGGGCGTAGATGGCCGCGTGGTCGGGACCGTCGCAGTCCTGCACTACATGGAGCCGGTTCGAGGTGTCGGTGTCGACGGTGCCGATACCCACCTTGCCCATGGTGTGGTAGACGTTATCCCCGCTGATGGTCCAGTCGTTATCCGTAGTGCCCGATATCCCCGTGAGGTTGGAGCCGTCGCCGTAGTAGGCAGTGGCGCTGACTGCCCCGGCAACATCGAGCGGCTGCGAGGGCGTCGTCGTGCCGATACCGACATTGCCGGTTGCCCGGTAGACGTCAGCGCCGCTGACCGTCCAGGGATTGGTGGATGGACTGTAGGCCGCGGTGTCGGCGTGGGCGGCGTGTTCCGCATCAGCGGCCCAGTCGGACGAATCGGCGTGCTGTGCCTCGACCGCATTGTAAGCCAAATCGGCCGTCGAGGCATGATCGGCCTCCCCGGCTGCCTGGCTGTAGGCCACGCTGGCCAGTGGCTTGCGGGGAGTGAGCACCTCGGCGCCGACCTCGGTCTGAAGCCACAGCGGTGAGCCGTCGAACAGGCTCGCCGGGAAAGGAGTGATACTGCCCAGCAGGACCTGGAACAGTCCGCCGCTGACCTCCACGGATGGGTGGGTCTCGGACCATAGTTCGACACCCTTGGTCTGGGAGTCGAACAGCCGGAAGGTCATCTCCAGGGTAGCGGTGACAGCCGAGGAATCTGAAGCGTCGACCAGTTGGCCCTGGTAGCTGAGCTGGCCGGGAACGGTTTTGAGGCGGTCGATAACGTGTGCGTGGCCGTCGAGATCTGTGATCGTTTTCTCCGCCATCACCGGGACGGTGGAGAAAAAACCACAGATCAGGGCGGTCAGCGCCAAGAGCGGCACCAGAAATTTTGTTCTCATGGAGCACCTCCTGAAGGTTTGGAGAACATGTCGGGCAGATTTCTATCTGAAGAAGTGCACTGAATTTATTTCCCTTCGTTTAGGGATGACAACTCGGTCTTCTTTTTCAGTCTGGCCTCATAGCCGATCTCCATCGTCTCGGGAAAGCCATGCGCCTTCGCATGGAGATATTTTCCTCTCTCTTTGCCTGATTTATCTTCCTCCACCGGGATGCGGTGCGCGTTGGCGAAGGCGTCCTGGCGGATGCCGGTCACCTGCCAGGAGACCTTCATTCCGGGCGGGCCTCCCGCGATCTGAAAACGATTGTCTGAGACCTCTTCGGCGATGAACAGGTCCGGTCCAGGAGCTCCCACAGGGGTCAGCTGATAGCGGAAATCCTTATTCAGCGCCCCGAACCAATCGGGCAGCTCTACCCAGGCCCGGCCATGCTCGTCGAGGATCGCGTTGCCGTTGTAGATGTTCATCATATCCGGCGATTCCACGAAGGAATGATGCAGATATTTGTTCTCCGGATCCAGCGGATGGTCGATCTTGAATTCGCCGGAGCCCTTGGAGAGAGAGCCCGAGGCGCTCAGGTTTCCCTGAATTTGGACATTGCCGGTAAAAATGCCGGCGTGCAGGGGTCCGGCCAGCGCCACCGAGGTCCCGCTGATCACGTTGACGCCCTGCAGGGCGACATCGGCGCCGGCAATCCAGCCGTAGTTGCCGTTGTTGTGCCCGCCAGATACGCCATACATTTCACCGCCATGGTAGCCATAGTTTCCATTGCTATGCCGACCATACACTCCGCCGCCGCCGAGAAAGCCGGAATTGCCGCTGCTGTTGTATCCGTATGCTCCAT
>CAZOYL010000013.1:8181-9423 GCA_964584035.1 uncultured Gemmatimonadota bacterium
CCGCCGCCGCCGAGAAAGCCGGAATTGCCGCTGCTGTTGTATCCGTATGCTCCATAGTAAATACTGCCCAGCACGCCCCAGTTGCTGCTGCTACCATGCTCACCATAGGTGCCGTAATCCAAAGAGCTGCCCCCAAAGAAACCCAAGTTACCGTTGCTGCTGTTGTAGCCAAACACCCCATGATCGCTATAACCCAGTGTTCCATAATTGCCGTTGGCGTGTTCTCCATAAACGCCCGTGCTGCTGCCTCATAGGGATCCCCAGTTGCCACTGGTGTGTTCGCCGTAGGCGCCCAGATCCGCATCGCCCAGATAGCCGAGGTTCCCGCCGTGATGAAGGCCATACACACCGTACTCGGCGCTGCCGATGACGCCACCGTTGCCGTTGTTGTGTTGGCCATAGACTCCATAGCTGGTCGTGGCCAGGTCGCCCATGTTCCCGTTGCTGTTCGCGGCCTCGACCCCTTTGCCGGGCGCGCCCAGCCGGCAGAAGTCGCCGCCGCTGCTTTGTCCATACACGCCCTCGCCGCTGCCTCCCAGGTTGCCGAAGTGGCCGCCGGCGTTTTCACCATACACCCCTTCACCGCTGCCGCCCAGCCAGCCGTAGTTGCCGCTGCTGCTGTGAGAACCATACACCCCTTTCCCTGTTGCCGAGGCGGTGGCGCCACCCACGCCGTAATCGTTGCTGCCCTCGCCACCCAGGAAGCCTTCGTTTCCGGAGGTGGCGTTATAGCCGTAAACGCCCTCCAACCGGCAGCCGATACTGCTCTTGTTGCCGCTTGATTTGTCCTCTCCATATACGCCGCAGACGGCGGCGACATCGCCGGCATAACCCTCCACGCCGGCGTTGAGGCCGCCCAGGCCGCCCTCGTTGCTGTTGCCTTCGTATTTGCCGTAGGCTCCATAGTCAGTGCTGCCCAGATGGCCCTCATTTCCGCTGCTGTGGCTCCCATATACAGCATAGTCCGTGCTGCACAGGGATCCTTCGTGGCCCTTGGTGTCTGCTACCTGCAGCCGGGCCGTGGGACTGGCCGTGCCCACCCCCACGTTGCCGGCGGAGTAATGGATGTGGTCTCCGGTTTTGCTCCAGTATGAGTCGGTGGAGGTGCCGATGGGCGTGCCGTTGATGGTGAAGGCGTCGGCGTCTACGTTGCCGGCCACATCGAGCCTGACCGTCGGTGAAGCCGTACCGATGCCCACGTTGCCCGTCTCGCGGTAGACATCGTCGCCGGAGATCGACCAT
>CAZOYL010000013.1:9523-33761 GCA_964584035.1 uncultured Gemmatimonadota bacterium
ACCGATGCCCACGTTGCCCGTCTCGCGGTAGACATCGTCGCCGGAGATCGACCATGGATTGCTCCCCGGGCTGTAGGCAGCGGTGTCGGCATGTGCAGCATGTTCCGCCTCTGCCGCATAGTCGGCCATCTGGCTGTAGGCCACGCTGACGATGGCCTTGCGGGGGCTGAACACCTCGCTGCCCACCTCCATCTGTAAATAGAGGATCCGACCATCAAACAGATTCGTGGGAAATGAGGTCACGCTTCCCAGAAGGATAAAGAACTGCCCGTTGCTGACCTCGAGGGCCGGGTGGGTCTCGGACCAGAGCTGGGTGCCGCCGGTGGAAGAATCATAGACCCGAAACGTCATCGCCAGGGTTTCGTTGACGGCGCCCGAATCGGCTGTGGCCAGATAGCCCTGGTAGTTCAACAGGGCCGGAACCGTCTTGGAGAGATTCGAGAAATGTTCTTTCCCCTTGAAGTTCGAGTCGTCCCGGGCCATGGTCGCCGGCGCCAGGAAAAACGCGGAGACCAGGATGGTCACGGTTGCAAAGAGGACCAGGTTGCTGGTTCTCACGAAGCACCTCCTGAAGGAGTGGGGTGAAGAAGCGCGGACAGATGGAAATAGCGGCTGGGATCTTTCAACGGGAAAGCTTAGAAATATCCGTCCCCATTCTATCACTACTTGTTAGCTATGTCAAGAAAAAAATCATAATAAAAGGGGCGCAGCGTGCTGCGCCCCTCTAAGGTACATCTTTGCTTGTATCATCATCCGGTTTTTCACGACATATCGACGTCTCGGCTAAAGAATCGCCCCCTATCAACTCGGAGAGGGGAGAATGGTCAGATGGTGACGATTTTCTCCGGCGCACAGAAGGACGATCCCCCCAGATGATGGATCGTCCTGGCCGCCTCCCGGTCCACCTGCCAGACCTCGTCCCACAGCCCCTCGGCGGCGCTGGCGGCCACGACCTGGCCCAGGAACAGGGTATGATCCCCGGCGGGGATATCTTTGACCAACCGGCACTCCAGGTGGCCGATGCACTCGGCGATCAGGGGGGCGGAAACGATCTGAGCCGCTTCCCGCGTTAGGCCGGCCCCGGCGAACTTATCCCCGTCTCTCCCGGAGACGGTGCCGCAGTATACCGTCTTCTTCAGCAGAGAGAAGGGCGGGACATTGATGACGAACTCGCCGCTTTGAGAGATCAGGTCGTGAGAATACCGGGAAGGACCTACGCTGATCACGGCCATGGGCGGCGAGGCGCTCACCGGGCTCTGCCAGGCCAGGGTGATGATGCTTTCTTTGCCATCGTGTTTGGAGGTAACCAGGATGGTACAACCATCGTTGATCAGGCGATTAGCACGTTTGAGAGGAATAGGTTTTTTATTCATGATGCGACCTTTCTTTTAGATGTGTGCTGATCTGGATCCATTTTTTAATCCCGAAGATATGATACTTTTGGAAAATATCGGTGATGAATTAGAAAGACTCAGCCCCCCCCCGCGGGAACAAAAAATATTATTTAACCTTAACCTCTCTTACCCCAACATCATCTTCGCCAACTTATAAAAGAACTTCGTCGCCAGCAGAAGATTCTCCTGGCTGATGCGCTCGTTGCGCCCGTGGACGATGCTGAACATCTCGGAGGGAGAGATGTCCGGCTTGAGAGGCATGAACCCGTAGGCCGGGATCCCCATCTGGCGGAAGAAGCGGGAATCGGTACCGCCGCTGACCATGTAGGGGACGAAGCCGCAGCCCGGATCCAGCTCCGACATGGTCTCGGTGATGGCCTGATAGAGGCCGGTGTCCTGCGGTGAGACCGATCCCTCGTCGGCCTGGATGGGCTCGATGATCACCTCGTTCGATCCTCCCAGCGCCTCGGTGATGGTCCGGCGCAGATCCTCGGGGGTCTGTCCGGGCAGCAGCCGGCAGTCGATGACGGCTTCGCAGCGCTCCGGGATGATGTTCTCCTTGCTGCCGGACCGGATCATGGTGGGCGCGATGCTCAACCGCACCAGGGTGTTGATCTCGGCGGCCACGCGGGGATGGGTTTTCCAGAGTTCTTCCAGGAAATCGTCATCGACCGTGAACCCGTCCTTTTGAGGCCTTCCCAGGACCGACAGCCGGACCTTGATATACCGTTCCACGATCTCCGATTGGCTGATCGGCGTCTTCAGGGTTCCCAGGGCACATAGGTGTGCCGACATCTTCAGCAGGGCATTGTCGCGGTGTGGCATGCTGGCATGGCCCGGCGTGCCGCGGGTGATCAGCCGGGTCCAGAAGACACCCTTTTCGGCCACCTGAACGGTATAGACGTTCCGCCCGTCAACCGGCAGGGCGTGGCCGCCGCCCTCGTTGACCACGAAATCGGCCTTGACCAGTTCGGGCCGGTTCTTCGTCACCCAGCCGGCGCCCATGTCGCCGCCCTTCTCCTCGTCGGCCCACAGGGCCAGAACCAGGTCGCCCTGAGGCCGGAAGCCCTCCCGAAGCAGCATCAGAACGGCCACCACCTCAGGAGCCACCATGCCCTTGCAGTCCCAGGCTCCCCGGCCCCAGACGAAGCCGTCCCTGACCACGCCGTCGAAGGGCGGATGTTTCCAGCCCTCCTCCGAGGCGGGAACCACATCGAGATGGGACATCAGCAGAAGAGACTTTTTGGGGATTGATCTTTTTGGACCTTTCCCCGGCATGCGGGCGATCAGGCTGCCCCGGCCGGGGGCCGATTCGACGATCTCAGAGGTCAATCCCTCGGCCATCAGGAGTTCATGGATGTATTCCGCTGCGACCGTCTCGTTGCCCGGCGGGTTGGACGTGTCGATTCTGATCAGCTGCGAGAGCAGCTCGGTGACTTCATTCTTGATGTGATCATCGTCGAAAGGGGACACGAAGAGCTCCTTTGGAGAGAATGAGGGTCAGGGTATCGTTCTCCGGTCGAATTATTCCGGCGAGGTCAGAAGGATAAAATCAGGATCATACCACAGCGCCTCCAGATCGAAATCGGCCCGGGCCTGTCGGCGATGGACGAATCCATCGGCACAGGCGGCTCGCAGCCAGCGCAAGGCCGAGCCTTTATCTCCCTGGATGGCATAGATGCAGGCCAGGTCGTATTTCGATTGAGGATAGGGAAAACAGTCCACCGCACGGGTGCCCAGCTCGACGGCCTGCTCATTCCGGCCCAGCCGGCTGAGGAGGATGCCGAGGGTTCCCAGATCCTCCGGCGGTACACCCTGAGGCTCGTCGCCGCCCAGTACGTCGACCAGAAGTTCCCACAGTTCATGAGAATTGCTCCGGTCGCCGCGGTCCGCATGCGCCAGGGCGGCATGATAGAGAAAATCCCAGTTAAACTCCTGTGTGCAGGCCGCCTCCAGATCGGCTACGGCTTGCCAGTAGCGTCTCTGCCGTAGCGAGAGCAACCCGCGAAGGTAGTAACCCGTGGCCGCGTCGCCGGACAGACGGAGAGCCTTATCCGCCAGGATCTCGGCCCGGTTGATCTGCTGCATGCGAAAACGGGCCAGCCCCAGCATCGCCAGAGCCCGGAGGTCGCCTGAAGCTTCTTCTTCCACCTGCTGCATGACCTCTTCCTGGCGTGCGGATCGGGCCGCTTCGAAGCACAGGAGCGCCAGGGTCATGTTCTCATCGATCCACCAGTACCGATTGCCCAGGTGAACGGAATATAAGGACAGCTCGTTCTCTGTCGCCTCGATGGCTTCTTCCAGATGGCCCGTCATCTGGTGGGCCAGAGCCAATTGACCCCACCCAAGGATCCTTCTCAAATTCGGGATTTCATCGGATCGGATGTATATCTCCAACTCCTCGATGGCTTCCTCCCACCGTCCCTGATGGATCAGCAGGCGGCTGAGCGTTAGAGGGACACCCTGGTTCCAGGCATAGTCGCGATGAACGAGAACGAGTTTTTGCAGTGTGGATACGGCGCCATCCAGGTCACCATCGATCATCCACAGACGCCATCCCAGAGCATAGAGCCGCTCCCATTCGGGCAAACGCTCGGAGAACTGCAGGGCCAGGACGAGAGCATCCTCGGGAAACTCCAGAGAGATATCCAGTGCCTGCGCCTGATCGGAAACCTTGGCTCTTAAAAAATGCGCCCGGGCGAAGCCGCTGTCGGCGGCCACAGCCAGAGTGAGGTGATCGGCCGCCCGGGGCAGGGAGACCTCGTCGGAAAGGATGTAATCCTCGATGGCCATGAGGTAATGATGGTAAGCGGGCAGTGAGCTCGTGATCGAGGCGGCGGCCGGACGAAGAACCGGTGGCTGTTCCCAATCCAGGGCAGTCAACAGGGCTCCAGCCAACCGGTCGATGGCGGAGAAGATGCCGTCGGGATTCTCGATGATCTCCTGGTCTTTATAAAGAACGCTTTCTCCATCGGCGCCGAACAGCCGGATGTTGACCACGAAGGAACCGTCCTGGCTCATGATCTCTCCCGTCAGCACCGATCGGGCGCCGAACAGCTGTATCGCCTCGATGGGTCTGACCGTGACCCCGCCCCGGAGAGACAGGGGACTGATCTGTTCCAGGAACCGTTCCAGATGAACCGTCTGCAGAGGAGACGAGCTGCTCAGGCCGGTGGCCAGCAGGTCGACCAGGGCGGTGCTCAGCCACTGCCAGTCCTCTCCGGCCTGCCGGCTGTCGAAGGGCAATATGGCCACGGGACCGATATCTTCTCCGCTGAGATTCAGACGGCCGGGCTTCCGGGCTTCCCAGGGGCGCCAGACGGAAAGGAGGATGATGATCAAAAGGATGACGGTCAGGAGAACGGTCGAAGGGAGCGGGATCTTATTTTTCGTCATGTCCTGTTCCCTTCTCCATAGAAAAAAAACCCACACCCTGTCTCAACTTCCGGGTGTGGGTTTATCCTCCACCGGGCGCAAAAAAAGCCGGCCGGACTGAACTGCGGTCCTGGCGATGTTGAACATTATCCATGGTTGTCTTCAGAGAATTTTGATGGCCACCAGCGTCATGTCATCCTGCTGCTGTGTTCCTCCGGTAAAGGCCTGTGCCTGGGACACGATTTCCGCCATCAGGGCCTCCGGATCGAGCTGGGCATGCTCGCCGAGCAGCGCCATCAACCGCTGTTCGCCGAATTCCTCCTCCCGGTCATTCATCGCCTCGGTGATGCCGTCGGAAAACATCAGCAGGAGGTCGCCGGAGTTCAACGGTATGGTCTCATCTTCAAACGGCACATCAGGCAGCATGCCCAGGACGATGCCGCCGGTCTCCAGCCGCCGGCAGCAGGTGCCCCGGCTCATCAGCATGGGCGCGTTATGGCCGGCGTTGGTGCTGGTAAAGGTTTTCTCGGCCATGTCTAAAATGCCGTAGAACAGCGTGGCGTATTTGTCCGCGGCGGTGCTCTTATGCAGGGCGGTGTTGGCCTCGGTAATACAGTGTCCGGGAGAGCCGGAGGAGACGGCCTGGACCCGCAGCGTGGCCTGGATGTTTGACATCAGCAGCGAGGCCGGTACGCCTTTGCCGGAGACATCGGCGATGACTACGCCGAGGCGTTTCGGACCCATGGGGATGAAATCGTAATAGTCGCCGCCCACCTCCCGGGCCGGATAACTCAGACCGGCGATGCTGACCCCCGCGATCTGGGGATTTTCCTTGGGCAACAGGCTCTGCTGGATGTCCCGGGCCATCTGAAGCTCATGCTCCATCTGCTGCAGTCGCTTTTCCTCTTCATACAGCCGGGCGTTCTCCAGGACCTGGGCCGACTGGGTGGCGATGATACCCACCAGACGTTCGTCCTCGCGGGTAAAGGGGCCATCTTTTTTGTTGATCAGATTGATCACTCCGATCATGCGATCCTTCACCTTCAGGGGAACACTCAGCACCGAACGGATCTGAATGTTCTCGACCTTGACGCCCCTGAACCGCTCGTCCGTTGAAAAATCCTCGATCAGGAGGGGCTTCTGGTTTTTCAGCATCCAGCCGGTCAGGCTGACCCCCAGGCGGTAGGGAATCCCGCCGCTGGAGGCGTCCATGCCCCGGATCAGGGTCTTCATCGGGGAGGCGGCTTTCTCGGTGATCATCATGATGGCGCCCTGTTCCACGCCGATGGACTTGATCGATTCCTGCACGATCAGATTCATGATATCATCGGTCGACATGGTGGAGTCGATGGCCGCGGCCAGCTCGTTGAGGATGGTCAGCTCGGTCACAGCTCTTTTCAGCCGTCGATTTTCGTCTTCCAGAGAAGCGGGATTTCCGGTCGGATCGGTTACGGTCATATTCAGCTCCGGGAGCAGGGTGACCTGACATGCTTCCATTCTTCGATCGGCACATCCTGGTGGTATCGTTTTGACCTTACAGTTTCGTCGTCCTCTCCTTGAACGTGATCCCCAGATCTTCTAATTCCTTGAGCACCGGCTCATAGATCTCCGGCAGGACCGGGATGTGCACGCCGGTGGCCTTGATCTTCCCGTGCAGAACCATTTTGGCCGCCACGGCGGCCGGCAGGCTGACCGTCCGGGACATGGCCGAGTCGCCGTTGGGGATGCCGAAATCGATCAGGGTGGAGGTGATCTTTTCCTTGGCCGGCAGGTCGGGATATTCGGCGATAAACTCGTGATGCAGGACGATCATGTCGCGCTCGCCCGGTTCATAGGGCATCTTTTCCAGCAGCCGCCCGGCCAGGATATCCAGCGGCGAGCCGGATTCCACCGGGAGGGGATCGTCATCCAGCAGGCCCAGCCATTCGAAGCGGTCCAGGATGGCCGAATTTTCCGGAATCTCGAATTGTTTGGCCAGATCGGCCCGGAGATTTCCGGTGGGTTTCTTCACCAGGGTACGGGTGAAGTCGGCATATGTTTTTCCCTGCCAGCCCGATCGTTCTTGTTCATCTAACAGTCCCAGGTCGACGAACTTTTTCCAGGTCTCGCACCAGCCGGGATTTCTCAGCGTTCCCCGGAACATGCTTTTGGCATCCTTCAGGCCGTAGGTATCGATGTACGGGATAGAGTCGCGGTTGGGATAGGCCGTCAGTTCCCCGATGCTTTCGATCTCGATGGTCCAGGTGTGGGTGAACAGATCCTCCGAGGGAACGTTCACCTCCCGGCCCTCCTTGAGATAGCGGCCGGTGTTCTTCCCGGCCAGAACGACCCCTCTGGGGCTCCAGGAAAATTTGTACCCGAAGGGATTGGTGTTGGCCTCAGGGGCCGGCAGGCCGCCGCAGTATGAGTAGAAGCTGACGATCTTGCCGCCGCGATCCTCAACCCCGTGAATGATCTTTATGGCCGACATGTGGTCGATCCCGGGATCCAGGCCGATCTCGTTGAGAAAAAGCAGATTCTTGTCTCTGACCTGCCGGTCCAGGTCCTGCATGGCCTCCTTGACATAGGAGGTGGTGATCAGATGCTTGGCCAGCTCCAGGCAGTGCTTGGCCACCACCGGGTGATAGGTCCAGGGCACCAGGCTGATGACCAAATCGGACTGCGAGATGAGATCCTTGAGATGGTCTTCCTCCTGAACGAGGAGCTGCCGGGCCTCGCCGCGAGAATGTCCATCGACGAGTTTTTCCGCCTTGCTGACCGTCCGCGAGGCGACGATAACCTTGAAATCCGGCTGCTCCAGTAAATATCGCACCAGAGGACGGGTGACCAGTCCGGCGCCGAGAACGAGAACGCTTTTCATAAAGGTGCCTCCTTTTGTAGATATTTCCCCAAATATTCATACTTCGGTGTGAACATTCCGCGATACACGATCACCGCCCGTTTGATCTCCGGCGGCAGCCGGCAATCCTCGAAGTCCGCCGAGTAATCGGCCGAGACGATTTTGGGCACATAGGGAAGCAGAATCCTGCCGAAATCCCGGGAGGCGTCCCGGGGAAGTTCCGTGGGCAGATTGGACACCGCCAGGATGACCGGACCGCGGCCTTCCCAGCCGTCGGGAGTCTGTCCGGTGGCCGGCTCGTAGACATAGATCGGCTTGTTCGAGTGGGTGGCGCGCAAGGTGCACTGGATGGCACCCTCCACATCGCAGCTGATATCGCCGATCACACGCAATCTGGGCTGAGAACCCCCGGCGAAGAGGCGCTGAACGTCCTCGTTGGTCACCAGCCGGGGATAGCGCCGGTCCCAGTAGATGCAGTTCATAAGCACGGCGAGATGGGGCAGGTACCGGGAGAAGGCCGAGCGGTATTTTTCCGGATGCTGATAGTAGTCCTGGAGCTCGAAGTCGTTCCCGGAATCGATGGGTTCCACCAGGTGCTCTTCCTTGAAGACGACCTTGTAAATAATATCCGTGAAATGTTCCTGACCCGCCGCGACATCCGGGATCTCCGAGGGGTCGATCTCCTGAAAAGGCAGCAATTCCAGGATCTCCTGCGCTCCCCGGGAGACGTGCCCGTAGCCGGCAAACCCGAAGATCAGGGGCGTCAGGACGCGGGGGAGTCCATCACCGGCGATGACTTTACCGGCTTCGGCGATGTGCGTCTTGGCCGTCGGCAGATCCGGGTATTCAAGGGCCCTCTGGATGGTCTCGAAGGGATTGGGGACGCCCTCCCACCTCAGTCGCCCCCCCAGTGCCCAGAGGGCGTCGATCATTCCGGCCAGACCCGCGTGGCGGCCGAAGAAGATCAGCCGGCGTCCATCTTCGTCGGTAATGGTCTCATAATCGATGAGGGTACAATTGAGATCCAAAATTCTGCGGAGCATGCCCATATTATACGGCTGGCCCTTGATGGTGTGGGAAAAGAAGATATACACCTTGTCGGGAGTGAGATCCTCTGTGGGGATCTCCTTGAGACCGAAGACGACGGGGCAGGGAGAGAGGTCCTCCTCGATGGAGGCGCCGGCCTGGGCATATCTTTGCTCCGGGATGGCGCGTTGTTCCGATGGCTGTACCCGGACCGCAATGCCGTGCTCCTGGACCAGCACCTGGACCTGCTCCGGGGTCAGGGCGACCCGGTGCTCGAGTAAATTTTCGTCCTCTCGTCGGATACCGATGCAGCGTGACATGAAAGGTCCTCGCGGGCGACCGGCGGTCGTCCGTTTACCGGTTGCCCAGAGATCCCAGCCGCGCCTCCGCTTCCTTGGCCATCGGGCCGCGAGGATTGATCTGGAGATAGCGCTGGAACATCTGAACCGCCGTCTGTGTCTCGCCCCGGTCTTCGTAGATCCGGGCGAGCATAAAATGCGGGTTATCGAAGTCGGGTTTCAGTTTCAGGGCCAGCAGATACTCCTGCTCGGCCATGTTTTTGTCGCCGTTCCGAAGATATCCCTCGGCCAGGCTATCGTGGGCGTTGGGATCTTCGGGGGCCAGTTCGACATACCGTTTGAACTCCTTCAGGGCCGCTTCCGGCTTGTTCTGGCTGAGATAGAAATATCCCAGCTGATTATGGATCCAGGGGTCTTCCGGGTCCAGGCGGCTGGCCTCATGAAGCTGATGCTCGGCTTCCTGCAAATTTCCCTGGTAGGCGTTGATCCGGCTCATGACGATGTGCGCATAGGGATGATCCGGTTTCAGCCGCAGGGCTTCCTCCAGCTCCGACTGTGCCAGGTCCGTCAGTCCCAGTTCCAGCTGGTTGAGCCCCAGCATGATATGAGCGACAACGTTGTTCGGATCCTGCCGCAGCAGGTCCTGGTAGATTTTTTCCGCGGAGGCATGATCCTGAATGGTATAGAACATCTGCGCCAGAACGAGGTAGATCTCCGGGTCCGGTCTGACCGTATTCCTGAGGCGTTCGAAGATCTCAAAGCTCTGTTCGTATTTTCCAAAAAGGTGGTCTCTGATGGCCTCGATCATGAGCCGCTCGGGTGACAGCAGACGCTCGGGATGGCTTGAAGCGTGTCTCACCGCTGCGGCAGCTCTGGGCAGATCTCCGATGCTGTATGCCTGGATGGCCTGGGAGGTATAGGCCAGCGTGAAATTGGTGTCCCGGGTGACCGCTCTGTTCAGAAGCGCCATGCCCTCCGGCGTGTCGAACCGCCAGAAGGCCTCCTGAGCTCTGATGAAAGCTTCATACGCCGTGAGATCACCGGTCGGTTCGATGCCGGCGTTCTGCCCGGCGGCGGCGATGCCGAACCCGTCTGACAGTGTTCCGGCGATCTGATCGGCCAGCTGATACAGACTTTGAAGACCGGGACCCTGGGCCTGTTTCTCGGCCACCAGGGCTCCGCTGGCCACATCCACCAGACGAGCGTTGATCAGAAATTGGCCGGCGCTGATCCGGTAATCTCCGAGCACCGCCCGGACGGCTTCGGTCCGCCTGGCCGCCTCCAGCAGGGTTTTCTCGGTCAGTTCGGCGGAATGTGTCTGGCCCATGCTCCGCAGGGCCGTTTCCAGCCGGGAAGAACGGACCACATCCAGCCGGTCGTGCTGCCCCAGACGCATGCTCAGCAGCTGGGCGATCCCTCTGCCGATCCAGTCGGTGTCCGGATGAGGATCCTGGTTCTGAAAGAACAGCACCGCGACAGTGGTGCTCTGCGAATGTTCATCGGCCTGGCCGGTCTCCGGAGCATCCTGTTTCCCGCAGGCGCAGAGCCCCAGCGTGACGATCAGCGCCAGCCCGGCAAGGGCTCTCCAGAGCTGCGGCCCCGGGGTCGTCCGGCGCAGGACGACGGGACGTTTGGTCACTTCAGATTTCATGTCCGACACCTCGGCTCCATAGACGTGAGGGTCAATGTCGATCGTTTATGATCACTGGTGATTTCCGGCCGCTGAAAGATTCGTTTCTCAGGTGCTGAAACGGTGTTTACGTCTCACCGTGGCCTATTTCGGGGCCGGAGTATCAGCCGGCCCGCCAGCACCAGTGGGACAAAATAGAGCAGTTCAATTCCGATCAGCCGCAGGTTTCCGGGGTGTATCAGACTGCTCAGAAAAGCGCCGCTGGTATCGGCTTTATAGACCGTTGGGAAGATCAGAACCGGTGAGATGAAATAGTGACGGCTCAGGGGCCAGAGTAGCTGAACGCCGTATGGCGGAGTGGTGTCCACGATGAGGGTGTCCAGGAGCACATGGCCGAAGTACAGCCCGAACGCGATCAGAAAAATGCGCCCGGCATCCCGCCGGCCTCTCCAGCAGGCCGCTCCGGCGGCGATCAGGCCGACCAGAACGGCCAGCCCGATGCTGTGGCTGATGCCGTGATGATACAAATTCGGCCGCCCGAGCAGATAGCCCGGCAGAATATCCAGGTCGGGCAGGTTGGCGCACAGCAGATACAACAGGATGATCTTCCAGCCGCGCAGGGAGGTCTTCCGCTCGGCCCCCAGATAGATCAGATATCCGCTCAGGGAATGTCCCACGGGCAAAGGCAATGGGCATCTCCGGCTGCCGTCGGGGGCCGATCAGGAACTCGATCCGATGATCTGGATGATCACCTGGCGATGCCGCGGTCCGTCGAACTCACAGAAGAAGATCGATTGCCAGGTTCCCAGCGCCAGGCGGCCCTCTTCGACCGGCACGGTCTGAGCACATCCCACCAGGGAGGATTTGATGTGGGCCGCGGAATTTCCCTCTGCGTGATGATAGCCATCCTCAAAGGGAATGATCTTGTCGATCTCCATGAGCATGTCGCGGATGACGTCGGGATCGGCATTCTCGTTGATGGTCACGCCGGCGGTGGTATGGGGCACGAAGATATGGCACAGGCCCGTTTGGACACCGCTTTCGGCGACCGCCCGCTGCACCGGATCGTCGATGTTGATCAGCTCGGTGCGGGCATGTGTGGGCACGGAGAATTTTTTTATCGGCACCGGATATGACCTCCCTGAGCACTCGTCTATAAACTACATGTTTGCCGGCTAAATGTCAACATGATAATGGGCTTGACCGGGGATTTCGCTCCCGGTTCCAGGGCCGGTGGGCCGGCGGGCCGGCGGGCCGGCGAGGGCCGGTGAGGGGCAAAAAGTTGCTGAAACCAGGCATCGGCGGCATTTTTTTCTTGACAAATTCTCTCCAATATGGTAGTATGTGTCCACATTGAGATATTGGCTGTCGGTTTTAAAAAATCGGTTTTAAGAAATCGGTTTTAAGAAAAAGGAGGGCTCAGATGACGATTTGTCGTGTGAAGTGCTTTGGCCTATGTCTGTTATCGATAATCGTTTTGGCCGTCGCCGTCGGGGCGGAAGAACAGATCGATCCCCGGTCCAAGATGGGCGGGTTCCTGCAGGCCCAGCTGGCCGCCAAGATGGAATTTTTAGAGAAGGGCTCGCGGAGAAGCCTGGATCTGATGGCCAAGAATAAGGTTGGGGTCGACGATAGCGATCCGACCCAGCAGAAGGTGTTTCTGCATTTCAGGAGTTACCCCCGAACTTCCGAGCTGGGATTGTTGAAAAGAATGGCCGTCAAACTGTATGAGGACACCTGGATTCCCCCGCTGCCCAATCACCCCACCGGATTCATGATCGCCGATATGAAGGTGACCCGGGCGCTGGATGTGGCCAAACAGGATTTCATCGTCCGGATGAGCAGCGCCGAGAAATTCTGCCATCCCCACAACAACAAGGCCTCGCAGGCGGCCCGGTGCGACTCCATGTGGTCCCAGGGCCTGGACGGCAGCGGTGTGCTGATCTGCGTCTGCGACTCGGGCATCGATACCACCCATGCCGATTTACCCACCCTGGTGGCCGGCAAGGACTATCACATGGCCCCGGACAGCCTGGACGACACCATCGCCAACTCCACCACCGGGCACGGCACGCATGTGAGCGGGACCGTTCTCGGAAGGGGGACCCTGTCCCTGGGCGGGACGGAGGAATATAAGGGAATGGCTCCCGGCGCCGATCTGGTCTTTTTGAAGATCGGCGGCGACGCCTCTTCCAGCGCCTCGACGGCGGCCATGGTGTCCGCTTACATCGCCGCGGTGGATACTTACGGCGTGGACATCATCACGGTCAGCTACGGCGGGCTGGATGAATTCAACGACGGCAGCGAGGAGCAGAGCCAGACGATCGATTGGGCCGTCAGCCAGGGGGTCCTGTTCTTCAAATCCGCGGGCAACTCCGCCGACGATGCTCAGCATTATTCCGGAGGATTGGCGACCGCCAAAGCGACTTCGGATACCGTCCAGATCCAGGTGGACTCGGAAGTGGTCATTCCCCTGCTGTTGACCTGGTACGACGGGGCCGATACCAGCGTCCATGTCGATCTGGAGCTGCAGTTGCTCGACGCCTCATATGCGCCGGTTGCCTGTTCCGCATATGTTCAGACCCACAGCCCGCGGGGCACCGAGTCGCAGTACTTCGAGTCCGACCTGGTTGCCTCCGGAACGTATTACGCCGTGATCAGCATGAGCGCTCCTCCGAGGGCATTCGTCGGCCAGGCCTTCCATCTGTATAGCGTCGAATGGGATGCCTGGTTCCCCGTCGACCCCGATCCCTTTTACACCATCTACGGCGGATCGGCGGCCGATGAGGTCATCTCGGTCGGCTCCTGGGTGAGCCGCGATGTGTGGTGCGATGTCTGCGGAGACTGCTGGACCTGGACGGCCAACAAAGCCGACAGCATCTCCTACTTCAGCAGCCGGGGACCGCGCATCGATGGCGGCGGGCCGCAACTGCCCTTCATCGCCGCCGGCGGGGATATGGTCAATTCGCTGCGGGATTACGACATCTACCCCTGGCCCTATCCGCCCTCTCAGGTGTACTATTACATCGACAGCGACGGCCTTTCAGCGGACTGTTCGGGGCCGGCCGATTACTACTCCATGCACGGCACCAGCATGGCCTGTCCCGTCGTCGCCGGATGCGCCGCTCTGCTGCTGCAGCACAATCCGAACCTGACGCCGGCCCAGGTGAAGCAGATTCTGACCGATAACGCCCTCAGCGATGCTTATACCGGCATGGTCCCGAATTACACCTGGGGCCATGGCAAGATCAACGCCTACATCGACCTCACCGCTCCCTCGCGGATCGGCGATCTGGCCATCAACTCGGTGGACTGGAACAAGGTCACCCTGGGCTGGACGGCTCCGGGAGACGACGGCACCTCGGGCACGGCCGGCCAGTACGACATCCGCTACAGCACCTCGCCGCCGGCCAAGGCCGATACGGCCGCCTGGTGGGCCGGAGCCACCCAGGTGACCGGCGAGCCCGCTCCGCAGGCCTATGGGAACGCCGAGTCCATGGAGGTGACCGGGCTGTCGCCCAGCACGCCATACTATTTCGCCATCAAGGCGCTGGATGAGCACTATAACGACTCCGATATCTCCGATATCGTCATGGATGTCACCCTGGCGGTGACCCTGTCCGCCTTCGAGGCCGTTCCCGTTCCCCGGGGCATTTTAGTGGAGTGGGTGGCTGAGAGCGAGCGCGACAACCGGGGATATCATCTGTCCAGAAGCCTGACGGAGGAAGGGCCCTTCGATTTCCTGGCCTTTCTCGACGGAGCCGGCAACTCCAGCAGTTCCCGGAGCTACCGGTTCGTGGATGAGGAGGTGACCGAGGGGATCACCTACTGGTACCTGCTGGAAAGCGAGGACCTCCGCGGGCAGCGATCCTCCTTCGGGCCCATTCAGGTGACCGCCGAGAAGATTTTGGTGCCCAAGGAATTCGCCCTCAGCCAGAACTACCCCAATCCCTTCAATCCGGTCACCCGGATCAGGTACCAGCTGGCCAAGGATGTCCCCGTGAAATTGCTGGTCTATAATGTGCGCGGACAGCAGGTCGCTGCCCTGGTCGACCGGGATCAGCCCGCCGGGTACTATGAGATCGAGTGGCGGGGCACCGACGGGCATGGGGCGGAGCTGGCCAGCGGGGTCTACTTCTACCGCTTGCAGGCCGGCGAGCATGTGTTCATCCGGAAGATGGTGCTGCTGAAGTAGGAATACCTTCCCCGAAAGATGAGAACCAACGATTGCAAAAAGGGTCGAGGCTGTTGCCTCGGCCCTTTCTTTAATGTGTCTGCGATGTATGTGTCTGCTCACCCGGCCGGCGCTTTGAAGATCTTGAGGGTGCGGTTGAAGATGGTGGTGAACACCATCCAGCCGGGGCCGGTTTCGATATAAGGGGCGAGAGCATCGGCATCGTTCAGGATTGCTCCGCCTGGCATCGCGACAGCCAATCGGTGGCCGTCTGCCGCAATATCCGCGAGTTCGCCTCTGCGGCAATCTGCTGCGCCCGGTGTAAATACTCCCGGGCGGCTGCGTGATCGCCGGCCATCCAGAGCACCTGGCCGAAACGCAGCAGGGTTCTTCCGGTCGTCTCCGAATCGGTCGTCTGCTCGGCATGCTCCAGAGCGCTCTGACAGGCGCTGATGGCCCCATCGTGCTGATTGCGGCAGGACAGCAGCAAGCCGATGCTGCTCTGAACGTAGGCGATCAGAGGGTCGTCGTTCCTTTCGGTGACCATCTCCAAACAGGTCCGCAGGCTTTCCTCGGCCTCGTCCAAATAGCCCTCCTCGACCAGGATATCCCCGAGGAGTATCAGCGCTTTGGCCAGCGTTTGATAATCTCCCTCTTTTTTGGCCGCATGCCGGGCGCGCTCCAGGTTGTCTTTGGCTTCCTCCATCTGCCCCAGATAATTCTGCTGCTCGGCCACATGGTAATACTCATGGCTGAGGCATTTCAGGCCGTAGATCTGCCTGACTCTGAGACTCTTCTGAAAACTTTCCAGGGCGCGTTCATAATCGGACAGCATCCTCTGGTACATTTCGCCGAGAGAGGTGAAGGCCTCGGCCTGCTGGGTAAAATCCTGGTCCTCTTTAAAGTCTTCAGCCGCCTCGTGATACGCTTCGGCAGCGGCTTCGTATAGTCCCTGACGGCGATATTCCTCGGCTGCCAGAAATTTCTTGTCCCCATTTTTGGGCATCGCACCGCCTCCGTGAAATCCTTTCCAGGCCCTGTTCTCTTTCTCTCCGCAACCTAATCTTAACACTTTCGACGATGTTTGGCAACAGAAAAATGAAAAGGCGCTTCGATCTGAGAACGGCGATCTCCAGAAAACCGTATTCTGCCCGTCAGGCCGTAAAAATGTGGTTGACCTGGAAAAAGCTGGGTGTTACATTAGGGGGCACATGTGAGTTCACGGTGTTGCCAAGAGCAGAGGAGAGACCTCGTGCGATCTCGGTATTTAGCGATCTGTTGTTTTTGGGGTTTGGCCCTGACGGTCTCCCCCGGGGTCCGGGCAGCGAAGGCCGCCGAATTCATGTCTGTCGACGAGGTCAGAGTGGGCATGAGGGGTGTGGGCAAAACGGTTTTCTCGGGCACCCGGATTGAAGAATTTCAGGTGGAGATCCTGGGCGTCATGGAAAACGCCCGTCCCCATGGGGATATGATCCTGGCCAGGGTCAGCGGCGGTCCGCTGGCCACCTCGGGCATGATCCAGGGAATGAGCGGCAGTCCGATCTATATCGACGGGAAACTTCTGGGGGCCGCTGCCTATGGGTGGTCCTTTTCCAAGGAGCCCATCTGCGGCATCACGCCCATCGAGGAAATGGTTCATATGTGGCGCCAGATGGAGCTTGATGAGGCGGCTTCGTGGGAGGAATCGAGCCTGATTCCCTCGCCGGAGATGGGACTTTTCGGAGCGGCCCCGCCGGAGGGATGCCAGGCGGGTTCCGCCGGACGTTCGGCGATGCTGCCGCCGGGCGGACTGGTGCCCATCAAGACCCCTGTCATGGTCTCGGGATTTGACCAGCAGGTTATCGATCAGATGGCCCCGGTGTTTGAAAAATACCACATGAGTCCCATTCAGGCCGGCTCGGGGGCGGGCCGGGAGGGGGACATCGTTCTGGAGCCCGGCGCCTCCCTGGCCGTGCAACTGGTCAGCGGCGATGTCAGCCTCAGCGCGGTCGGCACGCTGACCTACCGGGAGGGGGACCGGATCATCGGTTTCGGGCATCCCATGTTTTCCTCCGGCGGGGTGGATTTTCCCATATCCGGCGCCGTGGTTCACTCGGTCATGCCCAGCCTGGCGACCTCCTTCAAGCTGGCTTCCGTTTCCGATGTGGCCGGTGTCCTGCGGCAGGATCGCCGTTCCGGCGTGGCCGGAATCGTCGGCTCAGCCTCCATCGCCGTGCCCCTGAAGCTGTCCATCGGCGGCCCGGAAAAGGAGACGCCGGAAAGGTATCATTTCAATATCATTCACAATAAATTCCTGACCCCCAACCTGGTGTTGTGGACCGTTCTCAACTCTTTCCTGACCACCGGCCGGGCCATGGGCGATGCCACGATGCGAATGGACGCCCGCCTGTCCCTCGAAGGCCATGGCGAGCTTCGCATGGAGAATGTCTTCGCCGGCTCCACGCCCCATGCGCTGGTGGCCACGGAGCTGAGCGAGATCACCGCCCTGCTGTTGAGGACTCCTCTAGAGGCCGTCCGCCTGGAGGGGATCACGCTGGATGTCAGCGTGGAACCCCGCCGCCGGGAGGCCCGCATCACCGGCGCCCGGCTCGACAGGACCACCGTACACCCGGGAGAAGATGTCGGCGTGACCATATTTCTCCAACCCTATCGGGGAGATGAGCGGACGGTAAAAGCCTCCCTTCAGGTTCCTCGCGATACGCCTCCGGGCCGATTGATCGTTCAGATCAGCGATGCCGAGTCGAGCATCTCCTGGGAACAGAGAAGGGCGCCGCATCGCTTTCAATTTCAAAATGTCGGGCACCTCTTGGAGGTTCTCAGGAGCCTGGAGCAGAACGATCAGCTCATGCTCAAGCTGGTGACGGGACGCGCCGGGGCCGTCGTCAGGGGACGGGAGTTGCCGTCGTTACCGCCGTCCGCTCTGGCGGCCCTGCGGGGATCTCTGACGGGCTCACAGGGGGGATTGACCTATCAGGAAGTCATAGTAGAGAAGAGGCTGAACACAGAATTCATGCTCAGCGGTCACATCGCTCTGCCCCTCGAGGTGGAACGCTGATGTTTCGCCGGCCGCCGGGGAGATCCGTCAGCCCTGATGAGAACAGAGAGACCATAGAGGAGGTTTCCAGATGAATCCGTTCACGGCCGGTCGTCTCGCCTTGCCTGCGGCGCTGCTCTTGGTGGCGGTGATGGCCGCCACCTGCGTGGCGGTGATGGCCGCCGCCTGCTGGGCAGTGTCCACCTCTTACTGGGAAGTTCAGCGGCCGGAGCAGTTCAACCAGGGCATGCTCGACGGGGTTAGCGTTCACAGCGACGGAAAGGTCACCCTCGGCCCGGCGGTTGATCTGCTGGCCGAGACCGGCGAATCCTTCGTGTGGTGCCTGGCCGTAGCGTCCAACGGCGATCTCTTTGCCGGAACGGGAAATAACGGAAAGATCATCACCATCGCCGGGAAAGATCAGCGGACCATCTGGCAGGACTCCGAAGAGCTGGAGATTCTCAGCCTGATCGCCGGACCGGACCGTCATCTTTACGCCGGAACATCGCCCGGCGGGAAGATCCTGCGGATATCATCGCAGGGGAACGCTGCCGTGTTCTTTGAGACCGGGGAAAAGCACGTCTGGTCCCTGGCGTTTGACGGCGACGGCCGGCTGTACGCGGGAACCGGGACCGAGGGGAAGGTGTTCAGGATATCCCGGAACGGACAGGGGGAGCTGTTCTACGATACCAATGAGACCAACATCACCGCTCTGGTCTGGCAGGGGGAATATCTCTATGCCGGCGGATCGGGCAGCGGCCTGATCTACAAGTGTGATCGCCGGGGACAGGGCATGATGGTGTTCGATGCCGAGGAAGAGGAGATCTGCGGCCTGGTCTTTGATGCCGACGGTCAACTGTATGCGGCGGCCACCAGCGGGGAGAGATCCGCGGGACGCCCGCCCGTGCTGGAGAGAAGACAGGAGGAAGAACAGGACGCCGGGGAAAATTCCCAGAACGCGGGTTTCTTTATGGAGGAGCCGCTGGAATTCGGAGAGTTTGGAATGCCCCTGGCCGGACCCTCGACCGTCTATCAGATCGATGGATTCGGATCGGGCCAGCCTCTGTGGAGCGCCCCCGAGGGAGACATGATCTTCTCCCTGGGCAGGGGCTCCGGAGGGGGTCTGATCGTCGGCACCGGGGATCAGGGCCGGATCTACTCGGTGAGTCCCGCCGGCGACTGGTCCCTGCTGGCCGAACTGGAGGAGTCGCAGATCTTAGTGCTGCAGGGGGAGAGCGGTGGAGATATACTGGCCGCCACCGGCAATCTTGGAGCCGTCTTCCGCCTGGGCAGCAAGTACGGACGGCAGGGCACGCTGGAATCGGAGGTGCACGACGCCACGGTCGCGGCCCGCTGGGGCCGGATCTCATGGGATGCTCAGCAGCCGGCCGGAACCAAAGTGACCCTGGAAACCCGCTCCGGTAACAGCGAGATTCCCGATGAGACCTGGAGCTCATGGTCCCAACCCTATGACCGGGCTGAAGGTCAACAGATCCAGAGCCCGGCGGCACGATTCATCCAATGGCGGGCCCATCTCTCGACTTCCCGGGAAGAAAAAACGCCCTCATTGGAGAAGGTCTGGCTGGCTTACCTGCAGAACAATTTGGCTCCCCGGGTCCAGGGGATTTATGTCCACCCGCCGAGATCGGAAGACGGATCGGGCACGGGACCATCGCGGCGTGATGGTCCCAATGCCGGGTTTCCCGAGGGGGGTCCGCCGGGTTCCGGCGAACCCTTCGGGGTGGCTGGCGAGCTGGCCGCCGGGGTTCGAAAGGCCAGCTGGCATGCCTATGATCCCAACGGAGACGCGTTGGTTTATGACCTGTTCTTCAGGGGACGGGAGGAACAGAACTGGAAGCTGCTCAAGGAAGATCTGCCGTCCAGCTCCTACTCCTGGGACAGCAACCTGTTCCCGGACGGGATCTATCGCCTGAAAGTAAAGGTCAGCGATCGCCCCGACAATCCTGAGCAGCTGGCGATGGGCTCGGAGCGGATCAGTGATCCCTTCGTGGTGGATAATACCGGGCCGAAAGTGAAGGTGCAGGGGAAGAAGGGGGAGAATGGGCGCTACCGCATATCCGGTCAGGTGAGCGATGAGCTCAGTCCCATCGCGGAACTGTCGTATTCCCTGGATGCGGAGGATTGGAAGCCGTTGACGGTCAGCGACGAGGTGTTCGATGACACCCGGGAGGAATTCTCGTTTCTCACCGGCCAGCTCTCCCCCGGGGAGCACACCATCGTGATCAGAGCCAGGGATATGGCCGGGAACGTGGGCGTCGGCAAGACCGTGATGAAATAAGGGTGCGGATCAGGGTCATTGGTGAGACAACCGATTCGTTGCCAGACCGATGCGACGGGGGTGAGAGATACGCGTTCCGCCCCCGTCATTTCTTTGTCTTCAGGAATCGCTTAGCGTAAAGATGCCGCGCAGGGAACTCTCGGCGGCGGGGATATGCTCCTGGGCGATCAGGCAGGTGACGCCGGTGCGCGAAGAGCTGATGCTGTCGATATTGATCCCGTTGGAAGCCAGGGCATGGAACATCTTCCCGGCCACCCCGGGAACGCCGATGAGGTCCCGCCCGTGGATGGAGATGAGAGCCATGTCCGGCTGAAAGGACAGGCGCTCGGCGCCCACCGTATTCTTGATCTCTTCGAGCAGGGACCGTGCCGGGTCGACAGCGTCATTGAAAATGGCGAAGGAGATGTTGCTGCACCCCGCCGTCCCCGGATTGGTGACCAGCAGTTCCACGCTGATGCCTTTTCGACCCATCGCCCCGAAGATCTCACCGGCCATTCCGGTCCTGTCGGGGACGCCGGCTAAGGTCACCTTGGTCATGTTCTCGTTTTTTTCGATCCCGTCGATGGCGATCTTTTCCGTCATCTTCATCCTCCCTGTTGATCGTGATGAGCGATCGGCTCCGACAGCGTCGGGTGTTCGAGAATATGTTAAAAAAATATAGGCTGAAAAGCAATGGTTATTTGGGATATAAGACCTTGACAACTTCCTGTGCAGATGATATCATATTAAGTTCGACTTCTCATGCGCACCGATTTCACAGGTATCCGCCACCGATCACCTGGAGGTATCGTGGACCAGCTCTCTCAGAAGACCGGATGGATCGAAGTGATCTGCGGCAGCATGTTCAGCGGGAAAAGTGAGGAGTTGATACGGCGGATCCGCCGCGCCCAGATCGCCCGGCAGAAGGTCCAGGTGTTCAAACCGGCCATCGACCGTCGTGACAGCGAGGAGCATATCGTCTCCCACGACGACCGGCGGATCCCCTCCGAGCCGGTCTGCTCCGCCAAAGAGATCCTGGCCCAGACCGATCCCGATACCCAAGTGGTGGGTATCGATGAGGCCCAGTTCTTCAGTCTCGGACTGGTGGGCGTCTGCGAGCGTCTGGCCGACGAAGGCAAGCGGGTCATCGTTGCCGGTCTGGATCAGGATTATCGCGGCCAGCCGTTCGAACCGATCCCCCAGCTTCTGGCCGTCGCCGAGGTTATCACCAAGAATATGGCCGTCTGCATGGTCTGCGGCAACCCGGCCAACAAATCCCAGCGCCTGGTCAAAGGAGATCAGCGCGTCATGCTGGGTTCGGAGGGAACCTACGAGCCGCGGTGCCGGCACTGTTTCGAGCCTCCCGAGTAGCTCATCTGCCGGGCGGCAAGATAACCATACCGGGGTCTATTTTTCCGTTGACCCTACAACTTCGAAAAGGTATATTTTAAAACTATCCTATTCAGCGAACCCATGAATCCGATCCGTGAAAATCTGGAAGCCGTCCGCCGCCGGATGACCATCGCGGCCGAGCGCAGTAACCGTCGTGTGTCGGACGTCGAGCTCGTGGCCGTGACCAAGACGGTACCGGCGGAAGACATCGAACAGGCCATCGCCTGCGGAGTGAGCATTATCGGCGAAAACAGAATACAGGAAGCCGCCGCTAAATTTCCGCAGGTGAAAGGTGACGTGCACTGGCATATGGTGGGCCACCTTCAGCGAAACAAGGTGAAAAAGGCCCTGGAGATATTCCAGCTGATCCACTCGGTGGACAGCTTTCGTCTGGCCGAAGAGATCAGCCGCCTGGCCGCGGCACAGGGCCGGACGATGGATGTTCTGGTTCAGGTGAACACTTCCGGCGAGGCCAGTAAGTTCGGCCTGGATCCGCAGCAGACCGTTCCCTTTTTGGAATCGCTGGCCCCGCTGTCCGGCCTTCGCGTTCAGGGTCTGATGACCATCGGGGCATTCCTTCCGGACCCGGAAGCGGTGAGGCCCTGTTTCAGACAACTGCGGGAGCTCTTCGAGCGGGTCGGAGAGCTGGATTTGCCCAATGTGCGTATGCGGTATCTGTCCATGGGCATGTCCAATGATTATCCCGTGGCCATCGCGGAAGGTGCCAATCTGATCCGGGTCGGTACGGCGATATTCAGAGCCTGACGGTGGATGGCCGGTGACAAACGATCATATATCCGCTGAGGATGCGTCTCCCTGTGGGGGTGATGGGGATGAGAATCAGTCCGCTGGAGATCGAGCAGCAGACATTCAACAAAGCGTTGAGAGGGTTCGATCCCGTCGAGGTGACCACGTATTTAGAGAGCCTGGCCGGGAAGTTTGAAACCCTCATCGCCGAGAATGCCGAGCTGAAGGGAAAAGTGCAGGTCCTGTCCTCCAAGCTGGAGAGCTATCAGGAGATCGAGAAAACGCTTCAGGAAACCCTGTTGGCGTCGCAGAAGGCGGCCGAGGAGGCCAAGCAAAATCTTCGAAAGCAAGCTGATCTGGTCTACAAACAGGCTCAGCTGGAGCGCCAGCAGATCCTGGGGGAGGCCAGAGCGCAATTGTCCGATCTGAATCGCAAGATCGCCGAACTGCAGATGGCAAAGGAAAGATATCTGGCCGAATTCAAAGCTTTTCTTGGCGCCCAATGGCATCTTCTCGAGAATATCGACCAGGGCTCGGAAACCCGCCCGGCGGCTCATTCCTCCGCCCGGCACCGGGTTCGTCCACAGGGTGAGGATCTGGAACGGATCCTGAAAGATCTGGACCGGACAGAAGATCCGGGAAAAACGGTGTCGCAGGAACCATCCGCAGCAACAGGCCCGTCGTCGACCACTAAATCCCAGCCGGCCGATACAGGAGGTCAGGATGAGCAAGCTCACCGAGAAGATCGCTGAGACCACCGATTTCCTGCAGTCCCGCACCAAGCTGAGACCCAAAGTGGGCATCATTTTAGGGTCGGGCCTGGGCGCGCTGGCGGAAGACATCCAGAAGGAAGCGACCATCTCCTATGAGGAGATCCCCCATTTTCCCGTTTCCACCGTGGAGGGACACGCCGGCCGGCTGATCTTCGGAAAGTTAGGCGGCAAACGTGTGGTGGCCATGCAGGGGAGATTTCATTTCTATGAAGGCTATTCCATGCAGGAGATCACCTTTCCCGTTCGGGTCATGAGGGCCATGGGAGCGGATGTCCTGGTGGTCTCCAATGCCTGCGGCGGCCTGAATCCCCTGTTCATCCCCGGCGACATCATGATCCTCACCGACCATATCAACCTGCTGGGCGCTCACCCGCTGATCGGACCCAACGAGGATGAACTGGGCACCCGCTTTCCGGACATGTCAGAGCCGTACGACCGCAAGCTCATCGCACTGACCGAGAAGGTGGCCCTGGAAGAAAAAATCAAAATTCAGAAAGGCGTCTACGCGGCCATGACCGGTCCCACCCTGGAGACGGCGGCCGAATATCGATATCTGCGCATCATCGGGGCCGATGTGGTCGGCATGTCCACCGTTCCAGAGGACATCGTCGCCGTCCACGGCGGGATGAAGGTCCTGGGGCTCTCGGTGATCACCGACAGCTGTCTGCCCGACGCTCTCAAGCCGGCCAGCCATAAGGAGATCATCAAGGTGGCCGCCGAGGCCGAACCCCGTCTGACGACACTCATGAAGCGCGTCGTCGAGAGCCTGTGACCGAGATGAGGAGTCCGGCTCCATGGATTACTCCAAAGCTCTGAATCTTCCCAAGACCGATTTCCCTATGCGGGCCAACCTGCCCAAGCGGGAGCCGGAAATGCTCCGCTTCTGGGACCGGATGAAGGCCTATGAGCGCCTGCGGGAGCTCCGCAGGGGCCGGGAGAAATATGTCCTGCACGACGGGCCGCCCTATTCCAACGGCGATATTCACATGGGCCACGCCCTGAACAAGACCCTGAAGGATTTCGTGATCCGCTATCAGAGCATGCGCGGGTTCGACGCCGCCTACGTTCCCGGATGGGACAATCATGGCATGCCCATCGAGATCAACGTGTCCAAGATGATGCGTCAGGAAAATAAGGAATACACCCCGCTGGAGCTTCGCCGGCGCTGCCGGGAATATGCCCGGGGATTCATCGATCTGCAGCGCAAGGAATTCATCCGGCTTGGCGTCTGGGGCGACTGGGAACATCCCTATCTGACCATGTCCCCGGAATTCGAG
>CAZOYL010000014.1:0-33586 GCA_964584035.1 uncultured Gemmatimonadota bacterium
GTATTCCAGCGGTATGTATATATTGACGCTTACAGCCGGTTTTTTCGAACAAAGCCGTAAAATGATATTGGTCCGATAATATCATGTGACCGCAGGAAGACACAATTTATTGAGTTTTTAGATCAAGATACAAAAAGCCAGCGGTCGGCACATAACAAGGGCATTCAGGCGACGGCTCTTTACAGCACATCTATTCTAATCAAAACCTGCCCATCTCCCCACCGCACCTGATGCCCCAGCCGTCAGGTGGATCAAATGGGTCGGTATGCTGTGGAATATTGTCAGAAATGCATAATGCCTTTAAGTTCACCTATTGTTTTTTTGAACAAGGCCGGAGAATGTAATTTCTGCTCAAATCATCAAGAAATTGGATTCCTTGGAGAAGAAGAGCTTTTAAGAGTAATAGAAAGCTATCGGAGTATCGGAGAATACGATTGCATTGTAAATATCAGCGGTGGTCGTGATAGCACATTTACATTGCTTAAAATGGCAAAAGATTACTCGCTCAAAGTACTCGCTGTAAATTACGAAAATCCTTTTACGCATCCTCAAGCAAAGAAAAACATTGCCAATGCAGTAAGGAGACTGGATGTAAAACTAATCCAGTTCTCATTCAAAAATGACAGATATGAAAAAGTCTTAAGAAATAATATATTAACGTGGTTTAAAAATCCTGCTACAGCAATGGTGCCTGTTATTTGCATTGGTTGTAAGATAATATGGCCCAGGATACTAAAGATAGCCAAAGAACGTGGAGTGAAATTAATTGTAAATGGCGGCAATCCTTATGAATATACCTCTTTCAAGAAAGAACTTTTAGGAGTCCGTAACAGTTCAGCATTGGAAAAGACATACCTTTGGAACATTGTGGGCTTAATTAACGAATCGATCAGAAATTTGGGGTACCTAAACCTCCGATATCTTCCGATTACATTAAAGGCCTTTTTGTTCAGCAATCAATATGCTATCGGGTCGAGAGTTTTTGGTCATGGCATTCGGCGTATTGATCTCTTTCATTATCTTGAATGGGATGAGAAAATGGTGCTATCAAGAATCCAGGATGAATTGGATTGGAATTCCCCAAAAGAGCATCATGGAACATGGCGTTTTGATTGTCAAATCTCACACTTGAAAGATTTTCTATATCTGAAAACTATCGCTATGACTGAAAAGAGTGATTTTTATTCGAAGTTAGTACGCTCAGGAAAGATATCGAGAAACGAGGCGCTTCAACGAATAGAGATGGAGAACCAAATACAGATTAATGCCATTGAGCAACTATTCGCTAAATTACAAATAGGATCCATTGACCTAAAAAAGGAAATGGCAGATTTGAGTAACTAGAATGAAATCCTCCTAACGAGAGCATTCAGGTGACGGCTTTTTAAAGCGTTTCAATTCTAATCAAAACAAGCTTCGACCCCTACTGCACCTGATGCCCAGCCGTTAGCTATACAATATCGTTCTAAAATAATATGATCAAGAATGTAAGGAACAATTACTTACATGATTGAAGCAAAATTAATTTGGCCTCCTTATCCGTATCTCGCTGGATTCTGCATCAGCGATGATGCGGATTGTGCGACTCTCGAACAGGTTAAATCAGTCTATGATTTTCTTATTGAGTGTGATTTTCCAACAACGAAATCTGTGTGGCCATTTGCTCCCATTGACCAATGTGGATCTCCGCCAACACCGGAATCAACACTGCGAGGAATCACTCTGGAAAATAAAGAGTATTTACGGTACTGCAAAAAACTGTCATCAAAAGGCTATGAAATATGTCTGCATGGTGCTTCAGCGGGGAATAACCAAAGGGACTCCATAAGAGAGTCTCTCGACTACTGCCGCCACCATTTCGGGAGCACCGACACATATATCTGCCACTCGAAAAATGCGGACAACATCTATTGGGAACACAAGGTGACGGCACGTTTTCCATTTCATCTGGCGTTGAGATTATACTCCCAACACTCTTGCTCCGGTGAGATATCGGGTAGTCCCTTTTTTTGGGGCGACCTCTGTTCTGCATCCGTAAAACAGATACGTCTATTCAAGACCAGACACATCGATACCTTGTCGAGAAACCCATCGATGCCTTACCATGATCCCCAAAAGCCCCTGGTCAATAGCTGGTTCAGTGCGACCAAAAGAAAACTGTCGGATTGTGCCAGCCCTCTTGCGATCCATCGTCTCAAACAGAATAATGGTCTCACAATACTCTATCAGTATCTGCATAGATATGCAGACCCATCCACCCATGGAGTTCAAGAAAGCTTTCGAAGATCCATCATCAGGCTTCGGAACGATTCCGGTATGTATATCGACACCGTATCTAACATCTTGAACAGGTTGAGGCAACTACAGGATATCTTTATTTTTTATCGGAACTATCAGGTTTATATAATTAACATTGGAGCGCAGTGGATCAAAAATCTCCAAATTCTGTTGCCATCTCAAAAAACAGCACTGGCCCCAAAAGAGAATACTCACGCAAGACAGATAAAAAACAGACTGCTCATCCAAGAGATAATGCCGGAATCAATTACGCATTTCCAGCTCAAACAACCGATAACCTTCCGAAGGAACAGGCGGTGCTTTTCATTCAGAAAGCGACAATTGGCTCTCAAACAACCCTTTGGGCGCCTGTACATCAACCTCACCGAGAGCCGCTGCAGCCTCGATGATCGGATTCTGCCTCCATCGTCATTTCAAGTTGCAGACACGAAGAAAACACTTTCAGGAATGCCGATCCGTTCTGTGTTATCTTCCAGGGAAGAAAACAGACTTCTCAGAGATCAATTCTGGCTAATTCTGAGGGAAATACTGCTGCAGAAAAGACACATCAATATTGATAAGTATCTGGACAGCAGCAAACCAATTGCTTTGGAAGATTATGAAAACTGGTGAGATCTCCCCTCATGATGTTCAATTGGAAACAGGGTATTCGAACACTGCTGACTCAATGCACTCTTTTATTCCAAGGGTATAGCTATTGCGTTCAGCGCCTGAGAAGCAACAAACGGATCTTCCGCTGCATGTTTCACTTCCAACCCGCTGAACCGGCCGAATCTTATTGGGATTGGACCACTCTTGTCCTAAAAAAAGCCATCCGCAAATATATGAAAAACCATTTCTGCATGGTGGATGTGGGAACCGGTGTGGTCGGAACCCTGGCACTATATGCCAAGGTACTATTTCCTCAGGCGAGAATATATGCTGTTGACCAATTTGATTTCATCGTCGCTTCTGCTCGGAATTGTGCTGTTATAAACAGAGTGCCTGTCTATTTCTGGATTGGCGATCTATTGAATGGGATCCGTGCGAACTTTGATCTCATCGTTTTCAATCCCCCCTATATCGATAAACGAACGAATCAGCGGCTGCGAATACTGGATGGTGACATATCCCGCAAAAGAAGCTTTGGCGGATCGGACGGATGTAGGACAATCGACAGGTTTCTGATGAATGTCTCTGATCACCTTGCTATGGATGGATTGGTCCTATTAGGTGCCAACGAATTCTATATTCCCCGAAAGGAAATTGAGCACTTGGTTTCTCGGAGCTCATTGAGGACCATCGAAACACTCAGCAATCCTATTACCATGTCCTATGCCTTCGTTATGAGGAAGTCGTCTGAGGATGGAAACATATGATCATCTTGGGTCTTGATATCGGATCCTCGGCCTGTTTGTTCATGGGACACACGATCGTGTCTTTCTGTCAGGAGGAAAGACTCATCGGGCTGAAAAAACGCATCAATATCTTTCCCCGCGAAGCGGTCAAATGGTGCCTGGATCAGAACAACATCAGCCTTGCAGATGTCGATAAGATCGCAGTCAGCTGGGATTGCACGAAATATCCGTTCAAAATGCTCAGACCGTTGCTCATTCAAAAAATAAAAAACAGAAGGAGATACTCAGGGAAAAGACCGGACTCGGTAGAGACACGATCCGTCAACGATGCCATCGAATACTTGCTGACCAATAGTCCATCGACCGTGAGAAAAACGATCAGAGTCAATCTGCGCATCATGGGATTCAATGGGCCGATTCCTGAGATCGTATTCGTCGGCCATCATCTCTCGCACGCCTATCAAGCATACTATCAATCTACATTCAAAGATGCCGCAATTCTCATCGCCGACGGAAGCGGAGAGGAGAATTGTGTTTCGGCCTATACCATGAAAAACGGCATCCTTAAGAAACTCTTCGGATACGATGTTCCCCAATCCCTTGGCTGGTTCTACAATGCTTTTACCGCATATCTTGGTTTCATACCGAACAGAGATGAAGGCAAATTGATGGGCCTGGCCGCTTATGGAAATGCACGACAGCAGCACAACCCCTGGATCGAGCGGATTGATCACATCCTCAGCATCACATCGGATGGATATCGAATACGTCCCGGATACCTGAAATTCGGCGGCAATGAATACCATCCGAATTACACGGATTCGCTGGTTGATTTCATTACTTCCTACGACCCAGATCTATTTCCCATTGGTTTGGGTGAGGTGTCCAGGCAGGGTAATAAATATTTATCAGACCAATACGTGGATCTCGCATTCGCTGTTCAGATGCAGCTCGAACGAGCCGTTATCTCTCTAGCCAGAAGATTGGTTTCGGCTTCAGGCCTAAGAAATTTGTGCCTGGCGGGCGGGATATTCATGAATTGCAAAGCCAATGGATCTATTTTAGATCATACCGATATAGACAATCTCTTTATTCCACCAGCAGCCTCCGATGAAGGAGCCTGTATGGGAGCGGTCTTCTATGTGGCCAGCCAAAAAGGAGTGAGTATTTCGAAGATAAGAGATTACAACACCTTAGGTCCAAGATATTCAAATGATATAATCGTTCGTATTCTGAAAAACAATAGCATCCGCTATGAATCACCATCTGATGTCTATGAGAGAACCGCACACTTTATCGAGAGCATGAAAACCGTCGGCTGTTTTCGAGATGGATTGGAGGTTGGAGCCCGCGCCCTTGGCAATCGGAGCATCCTGGCAAATCCATTCTCAAAAGATATTAAGGATCAGCTGAATACCACGATCAAATACCGCGAAAGATGGCGACCATACTGCCCTTCAGTTAATAGTGAATATGCCGATAAGGTGATGAAACGCAAAGCGGAAATACCTTTCATGAATATCGGCAGAAAAGCCACACAATATGTTATCAATGAAGCCCCCGATGTTGTCCATGTCGATGACACTATGCGCCCCCAAACGGTCGACAGAGAGCATTATCCCAATTTTCACATGCTGCTGGAGAGGATCGGCAAAAAAATAGGCACCCCGATGGTCCTCAATACGTCATTCAATATTAGAGGAAAGCCAATCGTCTGTAATCCGTATGATGCCATCTCAACATTTTATTCAACAAATCTTGACAAACTTGTGCTTGAAGACATTATTATTCACAAATAGTATTCATTCGACAGCAAAGATGTCAACTCCTTAGCTTAAGGCAACTGATTCCTAAGCAGTTATCACTACTATATTTGATAAATAGATCCCAGCCAAGATTGGTTGTACAGAGTTATGGCGTAATCGCTTGAGAATCGTTTTGCATTTCCACCTAACCAGGGCATCCAGGCAACGGCGTTTACAGCACAACTACGAGTCAAAACCTGCACCTACACCCACCGCACCTGATGCCCCAGCCGTTAGGCAGATCAATTAGATTTAGTCTTTTTAGTGATTTCTCCTTGACAACTATGCGCCATTGGCGTATATTCCTACCGTGAAATTCATTGAGACCCTCATCTTCACCCGAGCCATCCATCGCCTCCTCAGTGCTGAACAATACCGCTTATTATAGCTCGCCCTGCTGCGACGCCCAGAGCAGGGAGATGTCATGATCGGCGGAGGTACCCTTCGAAAAATCCGATGGAGCCTCAGAGACAAGGGCAAACGTGGAGGTGTTCGAATCATCTACTATTGGGATGAAAAGCAAGAAACATTCTACATGCTCCTCGCTTATTCAAAGAGTCAACAAGAAGATCTGACGACCGATCAGATAAAAATCTTAAAGCGCTTGATCCGGGAGGAGTTCAAATGAAAAAACAGGATTTTGACACTTTGGTGAAGAGTATCAAACAGGCGGGTAAAATCAGGCGAGGGGAAATGAAGGCCAGTCGGACCTTTCATTTCAAACCTGCGGACATTCGACGTATCCGTGACAGACTGAAGATGTCTCAGTCTGAATTCGCCTTGATGATCGGGGTCAGTGTGGCGACTCTTCAAAATTGGGAACAGGGGCGTCGACGTCCCGAAGGACCCGCACGTGCCTTGCTGAAGATTGCTGCTGAAAATCCTAAAGCTGTCATCGAAGCCCTATTTGCATGAAACTGCCTAACAAGGGCATTCAGGCGACGGCTCTTTACAGCGATTCTATTCTAGTCAAAACAAGCACATTTCCCACGTCGCAACTGATGCCCCTGCCGTTAGGTGCAATCAAAAAAGGAACATATTGTAACTAAGAAAGAGTTCATGAATTCGGTGATTAACGGTCAGGTAGACATTTTACAACAAATGTTGGATCTGCTCAATTCTCAAAAAGTCGAATATTGCCTCATCGGAGGCCTTGCGGTCAACGCCTTTGTCGAACCAGTTGTTAGCTTAGATCTCGAACTGGTCGTGGTGGCAGAGGCCATAGACGATCTACTCAAAGAGGCAGAGAAGATCTTTCGAATTGAAGAGTTTCCTCATAGTATCGAGCTCAGCAGCATCAAATCCGATTTGAGAATCCAGTTACAGACTGATCCTCGTTATCAGGATTTTATCCAGCGTGCCTCCATAAAAGATGTGATGGGGTATGAAAGGAAAGTGGCTGCCGTCGAAGATGTGCTGCAAGGGAAAATCTGGGCCTATCTCGATGATCGGAGACGGCAAAGCAAACGTCAAAAAGATCTCGCTGACATCTACCGTCTTGTCGAAGAGTATCCCTCCTTAAAGGATCTTCTTCCGGAGTCGATGAAGAATGAATTGTGAAATAGAATTTTGATACACCTAACCAGGGCATTCAGGCAAAGGCTCTTCAAAGCACAACAACTAGTCAAAACCTGACCCTGCACCCGCCGCACCTGACACCCCAGACGTTAGGCAGCACCTGGAGATATCCATGAACCTTTCTATGGCTTGGATCATTCACAACCAATATCCCAATCGTTAGCGATTACCAGCATCTTAACTTTGGACGTAAGTTTTTTAAGTTGTTAAAAAACGGATAATTACAAAAACAAATGGCGGCAAACATAATTATAATATAAACAACAGCTTACAAAAACGATTTGCAAGGTTTTACACATCAAACATCAAAACAAGGACAACTTAAATGGCCCTGAACTATATATGGATCGCATTCTTCCTGATTGCATTTTTAGTAGCATTCATCAAACTAATATTTTTAGGTGACACCGAAGTTTTTCCCAAAATTATTGAAATGATTTTTGATATGTCCAAAACCGGGTTTGAGCTATCGATTTATCTTACCGGTGTCATGGCCTTTTGGCTGGGAATAATGAAAATCGGTGAAGAAGGTGGAATCATTCGCGTTTTTAGCCGGCTGGTTGGTCCCTTCTTTTCCCGTTTATTTCCTGATATTCCTAAAGACCACCCTGCTACCGGCTCTATGATTATGAACTTCTCCGCCAATATGCTGGGTTTAGACAACGCCGCTACGCCTCTTGGATTAAAAACCATGAAGGAGATGCAGCAAATTAATCCTAAAAAAGATACCGCTTCTAATTCCCAGATAATGTTTCTGGTTTTAAACACCTCCGGTCTTAGCATCATTCCTTTAACAATTTTAATAGATCGCTCGGTCGTCGGTGCCGCCAATCCCACCGATGTTTTTATTCCCATTATGTTAGCGACCTTTTTCAGCACTTTAACCGGTTTAATTGCAGTCTCTATCTATCAGAAAATAAACCTTTTCGACAAGGTGATACTCTCCTATTTGGGTGGAATTACTCTGTTCATGACTGGAGTCATCGTTTATTTTTCTCTCATCCCCCAGGAACAAATTGCTGAAATTTCAAGTGTTGCCAGCACATTTATCATTTTTACCGTCATTATCAGTTTCATATTTTTGGCTCTGATTAAAAAAGTGAATATTTATGAAGCCTTTATCGATGGCGCAAAAGAAGGTTTTGGGATTGCGGTAAAAATAATTCCTTACTTAGTGGCAATTTTAGTGGCCATTGGTGTTTTCCGCGCGGCCGGAGCAATGGATTATGTGGTAAAAATCATCTCATCTTCCATTTCCTTTTTCGGCATCAATGCTGATTTTGTGGAAGCACTGCCAACTGCCCTGATGAAACCTCTCAGCGGTAGCGCCGCCCGGGGAATGAACCTGGAAATCATGAAAACCTACGGACCGGATGGTTTTGTCGGCAGACTTTCCAGCATTTTTCGAGGTGCGACGGAAACAACCTTCTATATCATTGCCGTATATTTCGGGTCGGTTAATATAAAAAAAACCCGCTATGCCGTAACCGCCGGATTAATAGCGGACGCTGCCGGGATAATTGCCGGAATTTTTATTGGCTATTTGTTTTTTCACTAAATCAAAGACTGGTTTTTCTTTTTGTAAAAGGACTCAATCACTCTCCCCAGAGTGACACCTTTTCTTGTCAGCGCCTCATGGATTTGTCTGGGATACTAGGCCGTTGGACAGACACATTGAACCACTCCCGAGAGGGTAGCTGCCGAGATCCTGGCAATGAGGACGCGCTACGATCCCTTCCTCTTGCCAACTCCATATAATGAAGTGTTCACCGACTCGAATCTATTATTCCTCTGGCCGAAGTTCCGGTCGGCTTCGCGCGATTATCTTGCTGAGATGAAAACGATGCGCAAGAAGTACCTCTCCATCTATGGTGAGAAGGACCCCATCGTGCCAGTCGCATCGTGTGTCCGCAACATAGACTCGTTGATGAAGGCGAGCGCGAACGACGAGTACGCAATAATCGTACTCCCGGGCGTCGATCACTCCTTCTTCAGGGTTGGAACGCAAGACCAGATTCCTGTGCTTTACATTGTCATCAACTGGCTCACCGCGGCGGACGCGCCCGAAACTGACGCGCGAGCCGTTAGGCCAAAACTACATTAAAGGGTAGCAGAGCATTGCCGTTTGAATTTTACTACCAGCTCACCCGGCAGCAGCAACGGGACTATCGCAAGAGCGACGAGATCGAGAGTCTACCTCTCCCCCAGGAAGCCCGGCTGCGTGTTTGGGACCGAGTGGATGCTCTGGAGGCGGCCCTCGTCGCCGGGAAGTTGAAGCGTCTGCAGGCGGCCACTGCCGAGTTCTCTTTGGCGGTGACCCAGACCTTTGACGTCGACTCGGTGTGCGTGCTGGTGAAGTCCCGTCGTCCGATGGACCGGTCCGGGGCCGAGTACTACGGTCTGACCACCTGGGAGGATGGGAAGCAGCCGCTCATCGAGCTGTGGATGCGGACTCGAGCGCAGAGACGAGTCGTAGCCTTCAAGACCTACATGCGCACTTTGATTCACGAGCTGCTGCATCATCTGGACTACAGCTATCTGGGGCTGGGAGAAACCTTTCACACCCAGGGCTTTTTCAAACGAGAATCCAGTCTGTACAGACAGTTGGTAACAGAACGTCCTTCCCGGACCGCGGTATCCGAAAACATGGGCGAACCTGGCTCCACCCGGTACAAGCAACGGTCGGCCGAAAAGGAGCGAGAGGCGGCCCCATCACCGTGTACTCAGCGGATGGAACCCAAAGCAGAACCCGACCCTCCCAGCTCCTCGGGCCGTCGATGCAAGCGAAAGACAAATGAACAGCTCATCTTCCCCTTCTGAAGGGTTGACGTCCCTGGCAGCGGATACGCTTCTCTGGCTTTCACTTAGATAGAGCCGAAGACGAAACCGATCACTCTGTAGTTAAATTCGGGAGTGCCTAACAAATCGCTGAATCCGGATTTGGGATAGCCGTTCCGGCTCCTCAAGCCGGTTAGCTCCAACCGTCAGGTGGTACCCGAACCATTTCTGTGGTGATAGAGAGGATCTTCGTTTGCTGCACGTTTTTGTCGATGCTGATGCTTGCCCGGTCAAACAGGAGGTGTACCGTGTTGCAAGCCGATATCGCCTTGATGTCACTTTGGTGGCCAACTCTTGGATGCGAGTTCCTAATGAAGAATGGATCATACTCGAAGTTGTAGAGGACCGATTCAACGCTGTCGATGACTGGATTGTCGAACACGTGCAATCTCGCGACATCGTGGTCACAGCTGACATTCCGCTAGCGAGCCGCTGCCTGAAAGAAGGGGCACGTGTCATTGGTCCAACCGGAAAGCCGTTCACGGAAGAGAACATTGGCCAGGCCCTCGCGACTCGGAACCTTTTGTCAGAACTTCGTGGCGCAGGAGAGATAACGGGTGGGCCCCCTCCACTCAAAAAACTTGATCGATCACGTTTTCTTCAAAAGCTCGACGAGGTGATTCAATCAATCCGTCGTGAGAATCCGTTCGATTCCACCTGACCAGCGCGTTCAATTGACGGTGGATAAAAGACGGTTCACTACAAGTCAAAACAAGCTCCACTCCACCATAACTGACGCGAAGTCATTAGATTTCTCTATCAAATGATGTTCTTTTCCAGAGTGAATTTCTTTTCCCCTTGACTTTTCCGTAATGATATCATAATATAGTATCGTCATGAGTCTCTCTAAAAAACACCAAAAAACCCCCGCTGCCATCTTCCAGACCCCTGCCCCATCCGATGTCCCCTGGGATGATATCGTAAAACTCCTGGCAACCCATGGAGCTGAAATCACTGAAGGTCGGGGATCAAGAGTGAGAATAGCCCTGGAAGATGTTCGTGCTGTGTTCCATCGACCACATCCAAGAAAGGAAACTGATAAAGGAGCTTTGAGATCAATGAAACAATTTTTAACCGAAGCAGGAGTGAAGGCATGTTGAGGTATAAAGGATACACCGGACAGGTGAACTTTGACGCCGATGCTGAAATCTTCCACGGAGAGGTCATCGACACACGAGATGTCATCACCTTCCAGGGACGAAATGTCAAAGAGCTGAAGAAGGCTTTCCGAGATTCCATCGATGACTATCTGGAATTCTGTAAGAGCCGTCAGGAGAAACCAGATAAACCTTTCTCTGGAAAGTTTGTATTACGATTATCGCCAGATCTGCATCATAGAGTGTATCTGATGGCCATGCAATCTGGAAAGAGTCTTAATTCTTGGATCCGAGAAGTATTAAAAAAAGCAGTCTGATTTCAAGAATATAATAACCCTATGTCTATGTCGAACTTTAACCAACACATAGAATTGACGGCTTTTTAAAGCACTCGCATCATCTTTAAAACCAGCCCAGCTCCCCACCACAACTGATGCCCCAACCGTTAGGTGCCCTATGGAGGATAAGATGAATAATACAATGAGATCAGCATTCACCGATGCAGTACAATACTGGGAGAAAAAGCGTATCATCTACAACATCGGACTGCTGCTCATCGTTGGCGGATATTTCATCTACAATACACCGCAGTCGGTCGATGTCATCAGTTTTAACTTCATCCTCATTCTGTTTGTACTGGCTATCTTAGCGAACGTTTTTTATAGTTCGGCCTATATAGTAGACGTCTTCTTACAGTTTACCGATTTTGCTGCCGTATGGAGGAAAAGACGCTGGATCCTCTTCACCATAGGATTTGTCCTTGCAGCGGTCATCACAAGGTTTATCTCGATGGACATATTCGTCTCTTCTTAGTCTCAACCTTCGGTTGTTCTGATCTCAAGTTCAAGCCAATGCCTCTGAGTATCGCAATGATTACCCTGTGTAAGATATGCCGATGAAATCCCGGGCTATGAATCCGAATGTAATCTTCAGGAGTTAAGCCGTGAACCTGGATCAACTTACTGAGTTCTTTAAGTGGATGACGATAATAAATGTAATCTTATTCCTGGTTAATACCGTATTGATCATACTTCTGCGGAAAGTGCTATGCCGACTATATGGGAAATTATTTGGACTATCCGAAGATCATGCTTCGATCATTATGTTTGCCTGGTTAGGTCTCTTTAGGATAATAATTCTGGCATTTAATATCGTTCCATTTGTAGCTTTTTCTATCATCAGTCGATAGGTTTCATATTCGACGATGGGGAAGTGTTCGGCCAGGCCGGAGAGGTGTGAGCGGCAGGTGATCTTTGGTATAATAATTCATTGAGGTCACCGGATAGATAAAAGTGAATGTATTGGTTGTGGTGAATCCGCCTTGACTCCTTTAAAGGAGTAGATGACATGGAAGAAGAAACAAAGATTGGTATCATCATCTGTGACCGCTACCGTAGGTGTGCAGGCGGAAAATGCTTCAGATCATTGTGCAATAGAGAAGGTGCATTTAGCCGGTACAAGAATATGGAAGTTGAAGTTGTTGGGTATACCACTTGCGATGGGTGTCCTGGTGGTAATGTTGAATATGCTGTGGAGGAAATGAAGGAAAACGGAGCAGAGGCGATACATCTTGCCACTGGACTCGTTGTGGGCTATCCGCCATGTCCTCATATCACCTATTTTCATGACTTTATTAAAACAAGATATGGCCTCGAAGTCGTTTATGGCACTCATCCCATACCTCAAAAATACCTCAATATGCACGATCAGTTGAAAACATGGAATGATCCCGAGTGGAAAAAGGTTATTCAACCAACATTGGCGGATGAGAAAACTCGTTTATCTTATGACTAGCATACAAGTTGATGCGTTGAGCGGTCAGAATCATGACCGAAGGCGGCCTAAGAAGTCGTTCCTTTGATCGGTGTTCCTCAGTTGCCCGTTGTTTAACGCATGATCCAAAACCAGCCCATCTCCCCTCCGCAACTAATGTGCAAACCGTCAGGTGCACAGAGATAAACACATGAAGGATTCACTCCGCACAGGCATCACATTCGGACTTACATCGGCCGTTATCACAACACTCGGCTTGATGGTCGGCCTAAATTCCGGAACGCACTCACGAACGGTAGTATTGGGCGGGATTTTGACCATCGCGATCGCCGATGCCTTTTCCGACGCACTCGGTATCCACGTTTCTGAAGAGTCGGAGAACATTCACACGGTTAAACAGATTTGGGGCTCCACAGTTGCTACGTTTCTTTCCAAGTTTCTCTTTGCCCTCACTTTTACCTTACCCGTTCTTTTTCTGCCCCTCTCGACTGCCATCATTGTCAGCCTCCTCTGGGGCATGTCGATTCTTGCCGTTCTGAGCTATGCAATGGCCAAGTCTCAAGGAGAAACCCCCTGGAAAATAGTGGCCGAGCACATAGTGATTGCCCTTTTTGTTATCGTTATCACGCACCTGGTTGGAAATTGGCTGGGCACTCTTGGAAGATGATCAGCACCTCACAGTCGCATATATATGCCCCTCAGTGTTGAGCATCATCAGGACTATACGCGATCTGCCGTCCCCGCAGGAACTGAGAAAGCAGCGCGGGAGGAAATGCATTTCTTAGTGGATCGTCAGAAAACAGGAGAAGTCGAGCATGCCGACAAAGAACAGTCCTGGTGACGTATCGAAGCTCACGAATCCGCCGAGCAGCTATCGGCTGCCCGTTCCCGTAAGACTGCTGGTCATTCTCCTGGTGGCCGTCGGGGTGATTCTGACGATCTTGGTCGTCTTGCCTCTGGCTCGGATCCTGGGTGTGGAGCTGTCGCAGTTGCAGGGAGCAGGCTTCGAGCCGACACCTAGGACGTTAACGATCGTCCTGCTCTATTCGGCATCGCAGTTCCTGCTGATTTGGCTGGTCATGCGATTCGTCCATCACCGCCGGTTCGGCACGTTGGGTTTCAGGGGGCCCATCATCCTTCCACTCCTGGTTGGCACGGCAATCGGTCTTGTGATTGAGCTGGTTAATACAGGGCTCCTTTGTGCTGCCGGCAGCGGTGTTCATCTCGAGTCGAACATTCCGCCGGAGGCAACAGCGGCATCGGTCGTCGGCTATTTCCTTCTCTTTCTTCTCTTTCTGCTGACCCTGAATTCCCTTAAGGAAGAACTCGTTTTCCGCGCCTACCCTATCGAGCAATTCAATGATCATCCACGCGCTATCGTGCCCGTTCTTGTTTTCGTATCGTTGGTGTTCGCAGCCGTCCACCACGTCATCGAACCGTTCCGGATGGCCGCCTTTCTCTCCAGATTCTTCATTGCCATGCTGTTTTCTTATGTCTACTTTCAGTGGCGGTCCATCTGGCTCATCGTTGGACTTCACAACGGGATGAACCTGATCGGATTCCTGCTCGTGGGTCACTGGAAGTCTGGGGGCCTCCTGAAGCTCAGTTATGAACCGCCGAGTCAAGCAGTTGAGGTCGCGATCGAGCTCGGAGTCAAGATCATCGCCCTGGGAGTGATTCACCTCGTCTGGCAAAGAATTCGGGCAAGGCGAGTATTACAAACGATCGATGCCTAACCAGCGCAATCAGTTGACGGCGACCAACCCTTCCTCCCGCCACCACCCGGTGGGCGGCGGACATTGCCCGACTCATCCCTGCCCTTAAGGAATCCTTATGGCCCCGCCTCGACGGATGCGCTGATCGTTCGTCAGATTCATCATGAAGTGTGCGACCTTTATCAAAGGTGATCGGTGGTCATTTCTCAGAGGTGTATCGATCCATATCCAATAATTAATGGTTGCACGGTATCCGCGATAGCATTATATTCCGAGCAACCTTTTTTACATCGGAGTTGCCAGAGTGATTTCATCCTTCAAAGATACAGCCGCCGAAAATCTCTATCATGGAAGGAATACGAAAGAGATCCGGATTTTTCCTATAGACAGTATCAAGATTTCTCTCAGGAAGCTGGATCTTTTAAATGCTGCCGCAGACCTCAGAGATCTCCGATCGACCCCTGGCCATCATCTGAAAATATTAAAGGGCGCTTTGAAAGGTTTCTATAGCATCGGATTAAACGACCAATGGCGAATCATTTTCAGATGGGCGGAAAAAAACGCATGTGACGTCATGATCACGGCTGACCACGTCTCATAGAAGAAAGGATGAAAAGAATGTTGCCCGAGAGAAGAATTCCAATACATCCCGGGGAGATTCTTCAGGAAGAATTCATCACGCCTCTCAACCTGACCCAAGTTGAGCTTGCTCATCATCTCGGCGTTCCCGTCCAGCGTATCAACGAATTGGTCCGCGGCAAGCGCGGAATAACTCCAGAGACTGCCTGGCTGCTTTCGCAAGCATTCGATACAACCCCGGAGTTCTGGATCAATTTGCAGACCTCTTATGATCTTGCCAGAAACCGCCCATTAAAAAAAGTGCCCAAGCTGATCCATGTTATTTAACTGAGGCTGAGACCGTCATCATCGCGGAAAGGGAAAACAAGGCGTGACGATACTCAACACGATCGGCCGAACGAGGCTCGTTCCCCTCCGGCATATCGTCCCGGAGGGCAGCGCCAGGATTCTCATCAAGCTGGAATATGAAAACCCGACGGGGAGCATGAAAGACCGTATGGCGCTCGCCATGGTTGAGGCGGCCGAGGCGGACGGTATCGACTCAGGAAGCGATGGCGACAACCCGGCTCCTCGCTCGTCAAGAAGGTATCTTTGCAGGCACTTCCACAGGTGGAAACGTGGCCGTGGCGTTGCGGGTCGCCGAACACCTGGGGCCTGACCACACAGTGGTCACCGTGGCAGTGGATTCAGGAATGAAGTACCTCAGCACAGCGTTGTATGGCGACACTTGAGAAAAGAGAAGGATCGGAGTGATTTTGGGTTCTCGAAAGATATTGAGCAAGATACTTTCCCGCTGGGGACTGGCCGTCGAGCGCTCGACTCCAGCAGTCCTCCATTCGAAAACCAGATTTACTGTTGACTTTAATTTCTTGATTCGCTGCGAGATCGCCCGCCGCGGGGGCGCCTTCAGCTTTGTCCAGGTTGGCGCGAACGACGGCATCAGCCGCAAAGACGACCTCCTTGCTTACGTGCGAGAGTTTGACGCCACGGGCGTGATGGTAGAGCCTCAACCCGACGTATTTCAGAACCTCGAACGCAACTACTCGGACCATCCGGGCGTCATTCTGCTGAACAAGGCTATCCACCGTAATAGGACAACGATGACGCTGTATCGGTTCAACGCCGAAATGCTTCCTGACCGCTCCGATTATCCACTCTGGGCGACCACGAACGGCATGGCAAGCTTCAGCCGGCGGCATGTCTGTGACCATGCAAAAAAAATACGTCTCAACACCGACGTCATCCAGGAACTGGCGGTGGAGTGCATCAGCGTAGACGACCTGCTGACGCATTGTGACCGTTCGCCGGTCCTATTGAAAATCGACGTCGAAGGCTACGACTGCGAGATTCTCGACGCCCTGAACCTTGATCGCTTCCATCCGAGCATCATCCGGTTCGAGAATCTCCATATGACCGGGCAGCAATATCGGGCGATCATCGATAAGTTGTCGGCGGCAGGCTATCGATTCCTGGCCAACGAGGTCAACACCACGGCCTATTCCCCGGCCAGGCGAAGGCAGACTGGCCGGTGATTCTGCTATCGAAACCGCTCCAGAATTGGAACAAGGCCGCGATGACCGATCGCGGCACCGGAGGGTATTTCCGCTGCGTTTTATCGCCACCGGTGAGCTTGATCGTCAGGCGCACCGCTCAGCCGATACGCTGGCACACAGGAGTGTCCGATGAGTAAAGCAATCGCTATCAATGGCAGCCCCCAGATGGAGAAGGGGAATACCGCCATGGTCCTGACCCCCTTTATCCAAGGGATGATGGCTGCCGGAGCAGATGTCGAGCTGTTCTACGCCAGCCGCCTGCAAGTTAAACCTTGTGCCTGTGGAGAGATGTATTGCTGGTACAGAAGGCCCGGCGAATGCTGCATCAAGGATGACATGCAGCTGCTTTATCCCAAGCTGAAGGCGGCCGACATCCTGATTCTGGCCACCCCGGTTTACATTCCTCTGCCCGGTGATATGCAGGACATCATCAACAGGCTGTGCCCTCTTTTCAAACCCTTGCTTGAAACACGTCAGGGACGGACGCGCGGCAGGTTTCACGAAGAGGTGAGGATTCAGAAAATCGTTCTCATCTCCACGGGCGGATGGTGGGAAATAGACAACTTCGGCACAGTGCTGCGCATCGCCGAAGAGCTTGCCGAGGATGCGAGCGTCGATTTCGCCGGCGCCGTGCTCAGGCCGCATGCATTTTTGATGAAGAATGAGGGTCAACTGACCGAGGAGGGAGAATCCATTCTGAATGCGCTCAAAAAAGCGGGCTCTGATCTCATCGAAAAGGGTGCCATGAGCAAGGAATCTCTCGAAGCGATACGTCGTCCCCTCATCCCGGAGGAGGAGCTCAGGAACAGGTTCAACCAGTTATTGTGAGAGAGTGTGTCTGCTGATGCGCAGGTCGTCATGCGCCGCAGCCGACCAGACGGATGAAGGCGACGGCTGAAGGCCCATGCTTCAGCCGCAACGGGGCCCCGGCTTTTCACCATTGGAATAATTGAAAATGTTCGAAGCATTGATATTATCCTATTTGGCCGGCGCGGCCATTCCGGCCGGCGGCGCTCTGGCGGCGATCGAGCATATCCGGCCGCTATGGCTGGAGCGTGAACTCCGTCACACGATCATCGCTTTCGGCGGCGGCGCCCTGATAGCGGCGGTCGCTCTTGTGCTTGTGCCGGAGGGCATGAAAGGCCTGCCAGGCCCCCTTTCGGCGATATCTTTTCTGGCCGGCGGCGGCGGATTTTTCCTTCTGGATCTCCTGGTGGCTCGGCGAGGTGGTCAGGCGGCTCAATTCATGGCCATGCTGCTTGACTTTATCCCCGAAGCTATCGCCCTGGGAGCCACTTTCGCCATCGGTGGTGCATTCGGTCCTTTGCTCGCTTTTCTGATCGGGCTTCAGAATCTCCCCGAGGGATTCAATGCTTTCATAGAATTCACCGTTTCTTCTCATATCTCTCGAGTTCGAACCATGTCTGTCTTTCTCCTCCTCCCCTTTCTCGGCCCATTGGCCGCTTTCATCGGCATCATGATATTCTCTCATCATAGCGCCCTTCTGGCTGTTTTGATGCTGTTTTGTGCGGGAGGAATCATGTATCTGACATTTCAGGACATTGCACCGCAAGCTAAACTGGAAAAACATTGGGCGCCGCCGCTGGGAGCCGTTGCCGGATTTGTATTAGGCATGCTGGCAAAAATATTCACCTCGGCCGCCTGACAAACGCGCTCACTTGAGACATGATGAAATGTCGGGAGAAGGCGATGGACACCGATGCTTATATCCAGCTGACCCTGGAGGCCAATGCGCTGAGAGAGTCAATCCTGCGCACAGCGATCAAGACCCTGCGGCTGAGGCCGGGAAGTCGCGGATTGGATGCGGGGTGTGGAATCGGTCTTCAAACCTTGCTGTTGGCCGAGACGGTGGAGGCTGCCGGGCACGTCACTGGTGTTGATATCTGCCCGGAGTTCCTGAATCGTGGACGAGAGATGGTGAAGAAGGCCGGCCTGTCGGAGCATATCTCTTTTCAGGAAGGCGATATTGCCGGCCTTCCCTTCGATGATAACACCTTCGATTGGGCTTGGAGCTCCGATTGTGTTGGATACGCTCCCCTGGAACCGCTGCCCTTACTGAAGGAGTTGGCGCGGGTAGTGAAGCCCAGTGGTACGGTGGCGATCGCCGCCTGGTCTTCTGAAAACCTGCTTCCCGGACATCCCCGGCTGGAAGCCCGCCTGAGAGCGACATCGGCCGGCCTGGCACCCTTTGTGCAGGGGAAGAAGCCGGAGAAACATTTCCTCCGTGCGCTGAACTGGTTTCACCAACTTGGACTGAAAGAACCCCGGGCAAAAACCGTTGCAGAAAACTTCTATGCCCCCCTCAGCGATGACATCCGCTCTGCCCTGGTGAGTCTCTTCGAAATGCGTTGGCCGGAGGCTGAGATCGAGCTGTCACCCGACGACCGGACGGAATTTCGGCGGCTGTGTCGGCCGGATTCTGCGGACTTCATCCTGAAGCTTCCGGATTATTACGCACTGATCACCTACACGGTATTCTGGGGTCAGGTGGCCAAATGAACTCTAAAAAGGCTTCAATCGCCCCTCTTGCCCACTCCTTGGCCGTATTCGGCGGCCCAGGACGGCGCAGAACAGCCCCATCAACCAACAGCCCGGAAAGGAGGCCATTATGGCCAAGATGAAAGACGGCTGTGTCAAACCCGCCCGGGGGCCCATTGTGCCTTCGGCTGAAGTTTCCGCCCGGGCGGATAGCACACCACAGAAGGAGGTGATGATCATGCCGGCACGCGTCGGCCGGGAAGCGCCCGATTTCGAGGCCAACGCCTTCGTCTCGGGGGAGGGATTCAAGACCGTCAAGTTGTCCGACTACAAAGGAAAGTGGATCGTGGTGTGTTTTTATCCTGGTGATTTCACCTTTGTCTGACCCACGGAATTGGCGGCGGTCGCCGCCCGCTACGATCAATTCAAAAAAATGGATGTGGAAGTGGTGGCCATGAGCACCGACAGCCGCTTCGTCCATAAGATCTGGCAGCAGGAGGAGCTGTCAAAAATGGTCGATGGCGGTGTTCCCTTTCCCATGCTCTCCGATGCCGGAGGGAGGATCGGCGCTCTTTACGGCGTTTACGATGAGGCCGCAGGCGTGGATATTCGCGGCCGTTTCATCATCGATCCCGATTTCGTCATCCGGGCCATGGAAGTCCTGACGCCGGAGGTGGGTCGCAATCCCGACGAACTGATCCGTCAGGTGAAAGCGTTTCAGCATGTGGCCCAGACCGGCGAGGTGACCCCATCGGGCTGGCAACCGGGCGAGCCCACGCTGACGCCTGGCCCCGACCTGGTCGGCAGAGTCTGGGAAGCCTGGAAACCATAATCAGAACTTGACCGGCACATCAGTTACGTCATCGCTCCGAGATCTGAAGATATTCTTCACCTTTCGGAACGCAGGGGGATATTGTTGCATCCTCTGTTTCCTTAAACTGGAATTTTACCCTGTAGCGCGGGGGCTGGCTGGACCGCTGCCTTTTCATCGGCATGTATTCGAGCGGTGATCGGACGAGGCAAGGCAGTTCTTTAAGGAGCCCATGATGAGAAAGTTCATTGTTCCTATCGTCCTGGTTTGCATGTTTCTTATCAGCAATTGTTTTGCCCGGGAACTGCCGGAAACCCCGGCCGGTCGTCGTGCTCAGGAAGTCGTTGAGCTTCTCAATGACACCAGTTCATATGAACTCGAAAATTATATTGAAACCCAGTATGCTCCCGGTTTTAAAGATGCCTTCCCGTTGGCGGCTCACAAAGGCATCGTTCAGACCACACAGACGATGTTCGGCCGGGTAAAAGTGGTTGAGATCACAGAATCGACTTACGATGAGATACGCATCGTCCTGGAATCAGAGTCACGAGATGCCTGGTTGAACCTGGATATACAGGTTGAACCGGATGATCCTCATCGTATCGTCAGATTGGGTTTACGGCCGGGCGAGCGCCCTCACGGCAAAAATATGGAAGAGGAGAAAAATCAACAGGGGCAGGAAACGCGTGAAGTTGAGCCGCCAAGAGACATTGAGATCCCGTTTTCAAATTTTGAAGAACTGCACCAATACCTTCTGGAAAAGTCTGCGGCGAACGAGTTCTCAGGAACTGTCCTGATCGCGAAAGATGGAGATGCTATCTTTCAAAAGGCCTATGGGTATGCTTCCAAGAGATTTGCCGTTCCCAATGGGGTGGATACAAAATTTAACCTGGGATCGATCAATAAAATCTTCACGACCGTTGCGATTGCTCAACTTATGGAGAAAGGGAAATTGTCTCTGGACGACCCGATCGGGAAGTATCTTGATGGTTTTCCGGAGGAGATCGCGGAGAAAGTCACCATCAGACATCTGCTCAACATGAGGTCAGGCTGGGGCGATTACTGGGGAAATGAGCACTATCTATCCCAGAGAGACCGGCTTCGTACCGTATCGGATTATATGAAGTTCATCAAAGATATTCCGCTCGATTTTGAGCCTGGAACAAACTTTCAGCACTCCAACACCGGCTTCGAGGTCGCCGGTTTCATAATAGAAACCGTGTCCGGGATGGATTACTTCGATTATATCAAAAGGAACATCTACGAGCCGGCGGGCATGGCCAATTCGGACTCTTACCACAGGGATGGTCCGGTTGAAAATCTTGCCATGGGCTATACCAATATGAACCGGAACGATCCGGAAGGTGAAGGGTACCGGTGGAACACGATGTATATGTTATCTCCCAGAGGGACGCCGTCCGGCGGGGGCTACTCCACCGCAGAAGATCTTCTGAAATTTGATCAGGCTCTGAGAAACAATCAATTATTAAGCTTCGACTATACCCGTTACATGATCGCTAGATTTCAGGGTTCGCCGGGTGATCCCTTCTCCCCTCCCGAACAGATCTATCGCATGGCCGGCGGGGCTCCCGGAATCAGCGCCTTCCTGGGCATGGATTTTCAAGAATCCTATTCGATTATCGTCCTGTCCAATTATGATTTTCCGGCGGCTATGGAAGTTGCTGAAGAGATCATCATCATGCTCGACAGAGAGTAATACCCTATCCCGTTGAAGACATCACTCCGACCGGCTGGTTCTATTGACATGAATTCAGGAAAGATCATATTCCTTAACGGTGTCTCCAGCTTCTGGACGACCGCTATGTCCTGTTCGTCGGCCTGAGTTGTCCGCTGGAGGAGCTTGAGCGCCGGACGAAATGTCTGACATCACGCACCAGCGGAGGCGAAGCGTCGAGTGATGAACAGGAGGATTCGTGGATGACAGAAAACAGGTTTCTGCGGCCCTGACGCAGATCATACAGGCGGGCATGAGCGGGGAGATTGACTGGCTTGCTCCGCTTCTGCACGATGATGTCATCATGACGTTTCCCGGCTTCACTGACCGGGCGCAGGGCCGGGCCGCTGGCTGGCCGTGTGGAGAACGATGCTGGAGTTAGAGGAACAGCCCTGTGAGCCGCAATAGCAGCCCGTTCAGCGAAGCCGGCGTAACGTCCGGCAGGCGGGCTGTCAGCCCTGTTCATGAGGAGGGCCATACCATTCAAACAACCGACCGTTTACGAGCCCTGGACACCTTTCGGGGAATAACCATTGCCGCCATGATTATGGTCAATATGCCCGGAAGCTGGTCCTATGTCTACGCCCCTTTGCGGCATGCGAAATGGCACGGGTGCACACCGACCGATCTGGTGTTCCCGTTCTTCCTTTTCATCGTCGGCGTGGCCATGTCCTATTCATTCAGGAAATACGACCACCGGCTCTCCCCCGCGGCCCTGAAGAAAATCGTCAGACGGGTCGCATTGATCTTTTTCATCGGATTGTTTTTGAACGCTTTCCCCTTTCAAAAAGATCTCTCACAGCTGCGCCTGTTGGGCGTTTTGCAGCGCATCGCCATGGCCTATGGAATCGCCGCGCTGCTCTATCTTGGTCTCAGTCAAACCAGGCTCATGCTCCTTTCAGCCGTTATCTTAGTCGGCTACTGGCTGTTGTTGCTGGGATTCGGCCAGGGTGATCCCTATGCCGTGGAAACGAACCTGGTCCGCGTGATCGACCTGAAGATCATCGGCGAGGGCCATGTCTGGAAGGGCCTCGGCATGCCCTTCGATCCGGAGGGGCTGTTGAGCACCTTTCCCTCCGTGGTCACGGTCATTCTGGGAGCCCTGACCGGCAGGCTGATCCAGACGGCATCTCAGCTCAAGTCGGCCGTTTATAGACTGATCCTGATAGGCGTTTCGGCCATCGTGCTGGGGCGGATCTGGAGCATAACGTTCCCCATCAACAAATCTCTGTGGACCAGCTCGTACGTGGTGTTCACCGCGGGCCTGGCGATGATATTTCTGGCCGTGCTGTTATGGCTCATCGATATCAGAGGCCACAGAAAGTGGACCTATCCGTTCGTGGTCTTCGGTATGAATTCGCTATTTCTTTACGCGCTCTCAGCCGTCTGGGTGCGAACGTATATTTATCTGATCAAGATCCCCGCCCCCGACGGCACGGTCATCAACGCTTATCAATGGCTTTATCAGCATATTTTTGTCCCGGTCGCCGGGAATCTCAACGGATCGCTGCTCTTTGCCATCACGCATGTGCTTCTTTTCTGGTTGATACTGCTGCTTCTCTATCGAAAGAAAATTTTTATAAAGATCTGAGCTTCATTTCAAACCGGGGCGCCCTGCCGCATCCGATGGGCTGGCGCGCTCGGGTGTGCTGAAGGTCGGCGGCCGGGCGAAAGAAATCGCCCGCTGGTTGCGGCAAAACTGAAAGCAGGGATCGAACCGTGACATGGATGTGTCGCTGAGAGCCGAGTACTGGGATGGAGGACATCGTCGCCACCTGTCGAACGTGTGAACGAGCCGTCGCCAAGACACCATCACCATTTCGGAGCATGGTAAAATGGAAAAGGAAGAAGCCCTCAAAGAAGCCCTGGCTCTCGCCGAGCTGTCCGCCATCGCCATGCTGGGCACTAACGGCGAGCATGGCTATCCGAATATCAAGGCCATGATCAAGATGGAAAACGAGGGATTGAAAACGGTCTGGTTCAGCACCAACACCTCCTCTAGAAGGGTCCGCCAGCTGGTCCGAAATCCCAAGGCCTGCGTCTACTTCGTCGACCAAAGGCAATGGAAGGGACTGATGCTCGTTGGAGATATCGAGGTTCTCGAGGATGACGTTTCAAAACAGCGTCTGTGGCGCGAGGGCTATGAACGGTATTATCCATTGGGGGTGTCCGATCCGGACTATTCCGTTCTTCGCTTCACGGCCCAATGGGGGAATTTCTACCACGCCCGGTCCAATGTGACGTTTGAGTTGTAAGGGAGGTGAACTGATGCCGCCGGGAGAATCAGATGTTCACCATAAGCGCCTCAGGAGTTTTCTGGTTGCGACCGCGCCTTTTCAGCTGAAAAACCGAGAAGAGGTACATGAAAAACTGAGCCGCTGCCGGCAGGTGATCTCTGAAGAGCTCATCGCGGGTCCGGGTTTCGGTATCTTCCAGTTTGTTACCAGCGTCAAGGAAGGTCTCGATGTCGAATTGGGCTTCCCCGTGACCCGGAAAGTTAAAACAGAAGATGTCAAGACATGGACGTTTCCCGGAATGGAGGTTTTATCCCTGATTCACAGCGGACCGCAGGAGGACATCCGGGAGAGCTACAGAAAACTATACGGCCACGCAGCGGAACGGGGGATCATCTCGGACGAGTTCTGTCGGGATGTGCCCATGTCTTTCCCGAGCGTCAAATCGCCAAATTAAGAGCCCTTTATGAAGACACCAAAGCCCGGACGGGAAATGCATTGGCGGCCGTCGATGCTGTCAGAGAATTCATGGGCCGGGATCCTGGATGGGGTGAGCGACCGCGCCGCGAGGGAAATGTTATTTTCTCCTCGAAAAACCCGCGAGATCCTGGCGGATATGAAAAGGCAAGTAATGAAGGGGCCAGAAGAAAAGCCTACTGCTATTGCCCTCTGGTGCGCGGGCATTTGGATGCCGGGATGCCCGTCGCCTTTTGTTATTGCGGGGCCGGGTGGTACCGGCAGCAGTGGGAAGGAGCGATCGGGAAGCCGGTCACGATCGAGATCGTCAAATCGATCCTGAAGGGCGATGATCGCTGCGAATTTGCCATTCGACTTCCCGACGACATGTGACCATTCTGAGGCCTCACGTTACTTCTTGGCCATCCAGAGCAGGCCAAGCAGGAGGAGAAAATGAACAACCCGATCATCGAGCTGATGCTCAATCGCAAGTCGATCCGGAAATACGAGGACACCGTGCCGTCCGAGGAGATCATCTCGACGGTCGTCCGGGCCGGCCAGCAAGCCCCCTTTGCCTCCCAGCTCTATAGCGTTCTGCTATCCCGGGATCGGGGCCGGCATCCCTTCGGGGCGCCCCTGTTGTTCGTCATCTGCGTGGACTGCCACAAGCTGGAGCTGATGATGGCCAGGCGGGGCTGGAAGGTAGTGACCAACGACCTGCTGCTGCTGCTCTTCGGGATCCAGGATGCGGCCCTGATGGCCCAGAACATGGTTCTGGCAGGGGAAAGCCTGGGAATGGGAAGCTGTTTTCTGGGCATGGCGCCCTATAATGCCGAAAGCATCATCGAGCAGTACCGGTTACCAGGGCGGGTGTTCCCGCTGGTGGAGCTGGCCATGGGATATCCGGCCGAGGATCCGCCGCCGCGGCCGCGCTATCCGCAGGAGTACGTATTGTTCGATGGTCAGTACCCCAAGTTGAGCGATGAGGACGTCGAACGGGCCATGGCGGCAATGGACGAGGGATATCTGGAGCAGGACTACTACCGGCAAGCGAACTACATCATCTCTTTGGAGGACAACAGAGAGGAGAAATTCACCTTCGATACCTATGGGTGGTCTGAGCATATATCGCGCAAATGGGGTCAGTGGTACCCGTCGAGCAAGGAGCTGCTGGACAAGCTCCGGGCCTGCGGGTTCGAGATCTGCGAAGGTCCCCGGGCTCAGGATGGCACACACCCGCGCACTTAACGATCTGAACGAGACGGAGGCAACTGTGGTGAAAAATTTCCGCGCCGGACACGTCATCATCGCCAGCGCCATCATCTGGGCCGCGGTGATCATTTCCAGCGCTCTAAAGCTCAAGGGCACGCCCTTTCGGGAGACCGTCGGCCTATCCTTGACGATCGGCGTGATCGCTCATCTGCTTTTTGTCTGGATACCGCTGGGCGCCGGGAGCCGAAAACGGAAAGAAACGGATGCGAAAGAACAGTAGCCATTCTATGATCGGGACCATATGATCGGGCGAATTCTGCCCTGGGTCCCCACTATGATCGTGGTCATCATCCCTCAACCGGGGATAGGAGGCCCTGACGCATCAGCCATCCCACAGACACGGGAACCGCCTGCTGCCGGTCGCGGCCGTCATCTCAACCGTCTGCCTGTTGCTCATCATGGCCCTGCTGCCGCTGCTTCGTGAGGAGATCTTCGTTCACCGCCGCACGGTGGCCGGTCCGGAGTTCATCGTCCTGATCGGATTTCTCGTCGTCGCCCTCTTTACCTTCTTCTCGACCCTGTGGCTGGCCGGCCGGTCTCTGCGAGGGCACCCCCGCCGGGCCGCGCCCCGTCTGGCGCTCTTCGCCGCCCTGTGCCTGATACTGATGTTGGTCGAGAAAGTCATGGTCGACGAGATCGGACGCGAGATGGGACCGGGCCGGGAGATGACCGGAGAGTGGCTGATCCTGTACAGCCTGCTGGTGATTCAGCTGGCCTATCATCTTATCTTACTGCGCTCCCTGCGGCGAGGATCGGTTTAAAAAACCGCTGGAGCCGCGCATGTATTCACCCCACAAGGACACGGCTGAGATGCTCACAGAACGGCTGGGTTTCGATTCCTGGTTTCAGCAACGGCTCGATCCGGCGAAGCTGGCCGGCCGCGAGGTCGCCCGGGTAACGACCGTCAACAAAAACAACTATCTGGTCAACGGTGGAGGGGGCGACATCGCAGCGGAGATCGCCGGGAAACTCCGTTTCGGTGCCGAATCACCGCTGGATCTCCCCGCTGTCGGCGACTGGGTTACCATGCAGCTTTTTAACGAGGGATCGCTGGCCATCATCGACGGCATCGTTCCCAGGCGATCGCTCCTGAAACGCAAGACGCCGGGCAAAAAGATCGAGTTTCAGCTCATTGCCGCCAACATCGACACGGCCCTGATCATGCAGTCGCTCGATGCCAACTACAACATCAGACGGCTGGAACGATATCTGGCGATGGCCCACGAGAGCCATATTCGTCCCGTGGCGCTGCTGAGCAAAAGCGATCTGCTCTCCGCAGAGAAGATCGGGCAGAAAAAGGCGGCCATTCAGGCCCTGATGCCGGAGATCGAGATCCTGGCCTTCAGCAACACCGACCGGTCCGGTCTGGAGACGGTCAGGGCGCTGTTCGTCCCGGGGAAAACATACTGCCTGCTGGGCTCATCCGGAGTCGGCAAGACCACCCTGCTGCACCACCTGATCGGCGAAGAACTCTATCGCACCCAGGAGGTCAGGGAGAAGGACGGCAAAGGCCGGCACACCACCTCGCGGCGGCAGCTGATCATCCTGGAGAACGGCGCCATGATCATCGACACCCCGGGCATGCGCGAGCTGGGCAATATGGATATTTCCACCGGACTTGAGGACACCTTCCGGGAGATCGCAGAGCTGGCCCAACATTGTCACTACGGCGATTGCACTCACATGCAAGAGAAGGGCTGCGCCGTCCTGGCGGCCGTCAGCGACGGAACCATCTCCCCGGAACGGTACCGCAATTATATCAGGATGAAGAAGGAAGCCGCCCATTATGAGCGCTCCTATGTGGAGCGCAGACGCCGTGACAAACAGTTCGGGAAATTCGTCAAATCGGCAATGAAGCAGATAAAGAAGAACCGCTAGCGGCGGCCGGCCGGCGATAGATCATAGAAATACTTGCGACATCGCCGCGACTGTGGTATTATACTCTCCATGACATCCGTTGCCGCTGCTGGCCCGATCCGGGGCGCAGTCTGTTATCCGGCCGGCGCCTGATCCGCGTATCCTCTGGAGCCACCCATGAGAACCGATCTGTTCCCTTTTCTGCTGGCCATTTTCCTGGCCGCCGGCAGTTTGACCTGTTCCCCCCTGAGCCGCCGGCCGGCGCCGCCGCCCGGCCAGTCGCCGCAGGCCCTGAACATCAGGACGGTCTCGGGAAACACGATCAGGATGAACTACCTGCTCTATCTTCCGCCGGGCTACCCGGGCCAGGAGCAAAGCTGGCCGCTGATCCTGTTCCTGCACGGCGCCGGGGAACGGGGGGACGATCTCGAGATGGTCAAGGTCCATGGGCCGCCGAAGCTGATCGCATCGAAGGACAGACAGTTCCCCTTCGTGATCGTCTCGCCGCAGTGCCCGGCCGGGGGCTGGTGGTCCGATGACGACCAGATCGAGCGACTCGACGCCCTGCTGGAGGATATCGTGAGCCGCTATGAGATCGACCGGGACCGCCTTTACGTCACCGGCCTGAGCATGGGCGGTTTCGGCACCTGGCGACTGGCCACTCGATACCCCCATCGATTCGCGGCCATCGCGCCGATCTGCGGGGGCGGTGATCCCGACCAGGTCGAGCGGATCCGGCATCTGCCGGCCTGGGTCTTCCATGGCGCCGAGGATCCCGTCGTGCCGCTGGAGTCCTCGGAGCAGATGGTCGATGCCCTCAAGAGGGCCGGCGGTGCGGTCTCTTTCACGGTATATCCTCAGGCCGGGCACGATTCCTGGACCGAGACGTATGACAATCCGAAGCTGTACGAGTGGTTCCTGCAATACCGGCGGTCGGTGGATCAGTGAGGGGCAGCAGCCCCGCTCCCGATGGTCCGGTGCCGGCCCGATCCGGTCAGCCATGATGGCCGCTACCCTCGCCGTCATCATGGCCGCCGTGCCGGCTGTCATGGGCGGCTGCGGGAGCGGCGGACGGGAGGAGCCGTCCGAGACCCAGCAGGGACCTGACGATCTCGACCGACTGCGGTCGCTGCCCTATGTGGGCGGCACATCCGCGGAAGCGGGCGATTCGGCCGGCGTGGTCCTCTACGACCGGGAGCGGACCTGCCCGGGATACCGGCTCTATACCGTGCCGATGCTGGCCCGGGCCGAGCTGATCGACGAGCGGGGAAGGGTCCTGCGGCGCTGGCAGGGCCGGGCCCATGACCGCTGGCAGCGAGCCGAGCTGCTGCCCGAGGGCGACCTGCTGGTCATCGGAGCCGAGGGCCAGGGTTGGAGGGACGGCGACCCGAACGGTCAGCCGGCCGGCTCTGATCCGGCCGGCGGCCCCATCCCCGACTCGACCCGCTATGTCATGCGCTGGGACCGCAGCGGCCGATCCATCTGGAAACGCCGGCTGGTGGCGCATCACGATATCGAACGGTGGCCCGACGGCCGGCTGCTGACCCTGACCTGCCGGAACAGGGAGCGCTCCGACGGAGAAACGACCGTTCTGATCAGGGACGACTTTCTCACCCTTCTGGACGAGACGGGGGCGGTCCTGGAAACGAGATCGATGCTGGAGGCCGTCCTGAGCGCTCCAGACCTGTTCCCCCTGCAGCCGGTGGCTCCCCTGGAGCTGAACGGAGTCCCCTGGGTGGACCTGTTCCACTCCAACTCGGTCGAGCGGATGCGCCATGAGCACCTGTTTTCCAGGCACAGCATCTACGGCCCCGGCAAGATCCTGGTCTGCTTCCGGCATCAGGACCGGGTGGCCATATTCGACTGGAAAGAGAACACGGTGGTCTGGTCCTGGGGATTGGACCAGATCAGCGGTCCCCATGATGCCCAGGTCCTGGAGAACGGCCATATCCTGCTCTTCGATAACGGCCTCTCGCGCGGCTGGTCCCGGGCGATCGAGCTCGACCCGCTGACCAATAAGATCGTCTGGGAATACCGCGGCCGTCCGCCGGAGTCCTTCTTTACGGTCGGCCGGGGCTCGGCGCAGCGCCTGCCCAACGGCAACACCCTGCTGGCGGAATCCGACCGGGGCCGCGCCCTGGAGGTCACCGCCGACGGCCGGATCGTGTGGGAGTTCATCTGCCCCTATCTCAGCGACCGGGGCGAGCGGGCCGCCCTGGTGCGCATCATCTGGCATTCCCGTGACCGTCTCCGGCCCTGGCTGGAGGCACAGGGGTTGGAAACGACAGAAGGGCGACCAGGGGACGAGCCGATCGCCGCTTCGGGGAGTTGAGATGAGCCTGTTGAACGGCCCGGTGGGCACACACGTCACCACCGAAGGCCGGCGGTTCCTGTTCTTCGCCGGCAACAATTACCTCGGCCTGGCCAATCACCCGGCCGTGAAAGAGGCGGCCGCGGCCGCCATCGAAGGGTATGGGGTGAGCAGTTCCGCCTCCCGGGAGACGACCGGCACCTGCGCCCTGCACCGGGAGCTGGAGCGGCTGCTGGCGGAGTTCAAGAACAGGCCCGATGCCGTCATCTTCTCCTCGGGATATCTGGGCAATACAATACTGCTTCACGCCCTCCGGGAACGGATCACGGCCGTCTTCGCCGACCGCCTGTCCCACCCCAGCGTTATAGACGGCATTCCCCGGGAGATCGCCGAGCTCGTTTTCTACGATCACCTCGACACCGATCACCTGGCCGGCCTGCTTCACGACAGGGCCGGGGCCAAACCGCTGATCATCACCGACGGCCTCTTCGCCCTGACCGGCGAGATCGCCCCCCTGGACCGGATCTACCGCTTGGCCGAAAAACACCGGGCCATCGTGGTGGTCGATGATGCCCACGCCACCGGCATCCTGGGCGATCATGGCCGCGGATCGCCGGAACACTTCGGTCTCGACGGCGCCGAGAACCTGTTTCAGACCGAGACGATGAGCAAGGCATTCGGCTCCTACGGCGGATTCATCTCCTCGACCGCGGACATCATCGCGACCATCAGGACGAGCTCGACCGCCTACATCGGCTCGACCGCCCTGCCGCCGCCCATCGTCGCCGCCAGTCTGGCATCGCTGCAACGTGTTCAGCGGCATCCGGAGCTCCGCCTTAGGGCCCTAAAAAACGCCCGATATATCAAGGACGGACTGCGCCGGATGGACCTGTCCACCGCTTTCGACGACACCCCGATCATTCCCGTCTATTTCGATACGCCCGAGGAGGCCGGGCGACTGTCCCGCTTTTTACACGATCAGGGCATCATCGCCCCGGCGGTGAGATATCCGGTGCCCATGGACCGATGCCTGGTCCGCCTGACGGTATCGGCCGACCATACCAGCGATGATATGGACACCCTGCTGCAGGCTCTCGAAAGATGGAGGAACCATCATGCCGGCGACCACGATTAAAGAGGTCCTCATTGAACCCCTGAATATCGAATTGGACGAACCCTTCACCATCGCCATCGGGAAAAAGGAGCGCATCGAGAACGCCGTCATCACCATCGTTTTGGAGAACGGCATCGAGGGATACGGCGAGGCCGCTCCGCTGGAGCCGATCAACGGTGAAAACCAGGCCACCGCCCTGGCGGTTCTGAACAGCTGCCGGGACTACTTGATCGGCCGCGACGCAGCCTCCTATCGATCCATCTCAGAGCAGCTGAGGTCCATCTTCTGGCCCCAGATCACGGCTCGCTGCGCCATCGAGATGGCCCTGCTGGACGCCTTCACCAGGACGCTGGACATTCCCCTGTATCGGTTCCTGGGCGGCATGGAGAACCGCATCGAGACCGACTATACCATCGATATCGTCTCTCCCGACAACGCCCGGGCAGATGCCGCCGCGCTGGCCGGTGAGGGCTACCGGATCTTAAAAATAAAGGTGGGGACCAATCCCGGGGAGGATATCGACCGGCTGTTAGCCATCCAGGACGGCGCCCCCGGCTGTCAGGTGACGGTGGATGCCAACCAGGGGTTCACGCCGTACGAGGCCGTTCAGTTCCTGGAACGGCTGGACAAACACGATATTCGGCCCCTCCTGTTCGAGCAGCCGGTCGCCCGGCACGATCTGGCCGGCATGAAGTTCGTCAGAGATCACACCTCGGTGCCGGTGGCCGCCGACGAGAGCGTGTTCACCAGCGCCGACGCCGTGCAGGTGGTCCGCTCCGGCTGCGCCGACGTGATCAATATCAAGACGATGAAATCGGGCCTGATGGGAGCCCTGGATATCGCCGCCGTGGCCCGCAGTGCCCACATCGAGCTGATGATCGGCTGCATGCTGGAATCGACTCTGTCGAAAAGCGCCTCTGTGCATCTGGCGGCCGGATTGGGCGGTTTCCGCTTCGTCGATCTGGATCCTCACCCTCACCCGGAGAGAGATCCTTACGGGGGAGGCCCCTCCTTCGCCGCCCCGGCTTACACGCTGACGGACGAGCACCCCGGAATCGGCGTTTGGAAAAAATGAAGGGCCTCACCATGCGCGTCGCCGACATCGACTGGAAGACCTGGCAGCCGCAGCAGCGGGCCACGTTGCTGTTCGTCATCCGCAACGGCCGGGTCCTGCTGATCCGCAAGAAGATGGGCCTGGGGGCCGGCAAGATCAACGGCCCCGGAGGGCGCATCGACGGCGGCGAGACGCCCCGTCAGGGCGCCATCCGGGAGATCGGAGAGGAACTCCTGGTCCGCCCTGTGGGCGTCCGCCGGAGCGGCCAATTGCGTTTTCAGTTCGTCGACGGCCTGTCGCTGCACGTCCACGTCTTCACGGCCACCGGCTGCCGGGGTGCGCCGCAGGAGACGGACGAGGCCGAGCCCCTGTGGTTTCCCGTCGACCGACTGCCCTACGATCAGATGTGGGCCGACGACGCCCACTGGGTGCCCCTGATGCTGCAGGGGAAACGATTTCACGGACGCTTTATCTTCGACGGCGACCGCCTGCTGGATTATCAGCTGCAGGTGGAACCGGAAGCAACCGCCGATTAGGAGCCAATATGCCCGAAAAGGAATTCTACCGCATAACGGCCCGCGAGGCTCTGGAGGCGTTGGGTTCCAACCGAAAGGGCCTCTCCCCGGAGGAAATGGACAAACGGCTCCGGCAGTACGGCCCCAATGAGATCACCACCGATGCCGCCCTGCCCAAATGGCTCCTTTTCCTGCTGCAGTTCAGGGACCTGCTGGTTCTGGTCCTCATCGCCGCGGGCATCATCTCCCTGGCCATCGGCAGCTATCGTAACGGGGCGGTCATGTTCGTCATCGTCATGATCAACGCCGTCATCGGCTTCACCCAGCAATACAAGGCCGGCAGGATTTTGGAGCGTCTCCGTGAGCTGATCCGGTCGCAGGCCAAGGTCATGGTGGACGGCGAACTGCAGGAGATGCCCCAGTCGAGGCTGGTGCCCGGCAGCGTCGTACAGGTGGAGGAGGGCGACAAGCTGCCCGCCGATCTGCGTATCCTGGAGGCCTTCAACCTGCGCACCAACGAGTTCTCGCTGACCGGCGAGTCCACCTCGCAGGAGAAAAACAGCAACGCCATCGGCCAGCAGCGCATCCTGGCCGAACGGGACAACATGGTCTACCTGGGCACCACCGTGGCCACCGGAAACGCTCTGGGCGTGGTGGTGCGCACCGGTATGGACACCGAGATGGGCAAGATCGCCAACATGACCCAGAAGACCACGGCCGCCAAATCCCCTCTGCAGAAGGAGCTGGGCATTCTGGCCAAGCGGCTGACCCTGATCGTGGCGGCGCTCAGCGCAGCCCTTTTCGCGGTGGCCCTGTGGCAGGGCTTCAGCTTCTTTACCAGCATGGTCTATGCCCTGGGCGTGGCGGTGGCGGCTGTGCCCCAGGCGCTGCCGGCCCAGGTCACGGTGGCCCTGTCGACGACCAGCAAGCGGCTGGCCGATCTCAAGGCGGTGGTCAAGAATCTGCCCTCGGTGGAGACCCTGGGCTCGACTACCGTCATCTGCACAGACAAGACCGGCACCCTGACCAAGAACGAGATGACGGTCACCCAGGTGTGGTTCAACGATATCGAATATAATGTTACCGGCATCGGATACCAGCCCGAGGGCAACATCGTGGGACCCGATGAATCGCCGCTCACCCAGGAGCAGATCG